>JAHFUF010000125.1 GCA_023265235.1 Blastocatellia bacterium | reverse complement strand
AAAACTTAACAATGAGACTATTTTTAACCTGGAATTACTTGGCTTTGCTAGTAAGGAAGCTGGGTTATGACTGGAAAGAAATACTATGGCTATCAACAAATCTTTGAAGTTGATCAGAAACGTAAACACCTTGATCAAGTAGATCCTGCTGAGATCAACGATCAAGTGTCAAAAGATCAAAAGATCAATAAAGATCAGTCTTTGAGCCAAGAAACTACTTCTAGGCTAGAAAAATCAGACAATTCTGGTTGGAAAATTTCTAGGCAAGAAGATATTGCTAGTCTAGAAATGATTTCTAGGCAGGAAACTATTTCTACCCAACAAGAAAATATTTTAGCAGGTATTAAAGTTGTAAAAGGCACTACTTCCATCCCAAATACTTTACTTGATTCACTAGGAGAACTACTAAGCACTGCCGAACAATTAGTTTTTATTCATCTATACCGCTTATCTTATGGTTTTAATAAGTCTCAATGTCTCATTAGTTTAGAGAGACTTGGGCAAAGAACAGGTATGTCTGGACGTAATATACAAAATGTAGTTAAAAGTCTAGAAAGAAAAGGGTTAATCAAGAAAATAGGTCATAATATTGGTGCGGGTAAACTACAAGGCATTATTTTTCACATAGAAAATTTAGCTAGAGCAGAAAATACTTCTAGGCTAGAAATCATTTCTACCCAAGAAAATACTTCTAGCCAAGAAAATATTTCTACCAATAAAGATCATGATGATCTTAAAAAACATGATCATCATCTAAATAACCAAAGTGAACACGAAAAAGCAGTGATGATGATGTATAAAAATATTACAGGAAATAATTGGACAAAAGCAGATAGAACTAGCTACCAGAAAATTAAAGTTGTTCCTGTAGACAAGATCGAAACAGCAATCAGGCTAGCTATGGAGCGTGCTAACAATCATCCTAATAGCTTTGCCTACTTTGTTAAAGAGATAGCCAGCATTGTTAATCCACCAAAGCAGAATCGCACCCAGCGCAAGAAAGCAATGGAAAAGATTGTTGAGCGGGTGAGAAACAGTAAGGTTGGTAGTAGCAGCAACTATTCTATTAGCGATCTTGCTTATGATGTAAAAGAAGCCTGTGTTAGAGAAGGTGTTAGCTATGACACGGATTTGTTTAATGAAATAGTGAATAAAAAATAATTTTGTATTTTAGAGGTAACTGAAAACACAGAAGGAAGTTGATCAAACACTGTTATTTTTTGAATAAAATACACAGGTTCTGTGTTTTCAATAAAAGCCTATTGGGATTTTCGGGAAAAACTGAACAGTTGTTGCTTATTTTTTTCTTTTTCTCTACTATTTTTTTTTAATTACTTTTATATAAGTAATCACCGTTTTGAGCAACTTTTTCAAAAACTCATCGATAATAAGAGCAAGAAATTTATTTTATGCATAGAGGGATAATCATGGGTATACAAGGGTTAAATAATTACAACTTGGATAGTATTAAAGGTCTTAGTAATAGTACTAGAACTTCTGCGTCTACTACTGGCGGCACATTCGATCTTGGCGGTTCTTCTGGTGGCAGTGGTAATTCCAATAACATTGGCGAAGGTAACTTAGGGCTAGGCGATGTTAGTAGCAAAGATACCAATGTAGAAAGCGCATTAAATTCTGTTGCTGGCGAGAGTGCAATTCAACAACAATTTAAAAATCAATTATCATTAATTAATTTACAAGAACGTATACAAAATCAATCACGTACTTCAGCAATATTAACTAATATTCTCAAGTCTCGTCATGATGCAGCATTAGATGCCGCTCGTAACCTTAAGTAATTACATTATAGAAACCAGAAAGAAATAAGAAAGGGACTAGTTAGTCCCTTTCTTATTTGTGTTTAAAGCTTAAGCATTTTTTGAATTTGAGATCCTATTTTTTCCTGTTCATGTCCACAATAAGTAAGGAAATCTACTAAAAATTGTTCTTCTTTAAGGGCTTTCCTTAGTCCCTGATCTGTCTGAGACTCAGTAGTAGCAAATGGCTTATAGTAGTCAAAATAAGGACTATTAGGATCATTGTGAACATAGTGCTTGAGAGCCTTACAAACCAAATCATTCTGATTAAATACTGCAAAAGCTTCTTTTCTTTTCATCCGTTGCACTGTTATTAATTGATTACATACACAAAAAATTCCCGATATATAACTTAAACCTATTGTATAATTTGCTTGATTACGTGTGTTTGGAGGTAAACAATCAACATCACCCTTACTAAGTATAAAACCCAAGATACAAATAAAAATATTTGCATCTTTAAATTCTGCTTGGTTACTGTAAAGTGCTTCCCAAGCATAAGCTTCTGTTTTTGCAAGTTTATCTAAAAAAACATTAATTACCCACTCCTCAGCTTTTTCCCAACTTTCGTCTAAATCTCTATTAGATCCGCTCTCTTCTGTTTCTGATATTTGGTTAGATTTTAAATTTATAATCTCTTTTATATCTTCATCCTCTTTTAACATTAATTTAACAGCATTTAAGTCCACAACCTTTCCCTCCTTAAAATATTTTCTTCTAAAAATCGCCTTGTAATTGGAAAGCTGCCCAATAATAAGGCGCAGACCATTTTTTATTTTTGTACATAGAAATTTGTGCTTGCCGCAAAGCTGCGGCTGGAGTTAGTTTTTCCTTTTTCATAGCAGTATAAAACCTCTTCATTAGTACTGACGTAGACTCATCATTAATGTTCCAAAGACTAAACAAAACTCTTTTTGCTCCAGCGTAAAAAAAACCTCTTGTTAGCCCTAAAATCCCTTCTGCTTTTAGCTCTTTTCCAAGACCAGTTTCACAAGCTGATAGCACTACTAGATTGGCCTTCAATTTTAAATTAAAAATATTATTAGCGGTTAAATAACCATCTTGATCGTTTCCGTTTGCGTCATATAGGGATAATACTATACCAGACAACTCGGGGGATAATTTGTCAATAAATCCATGTGTGGCAAAGTGAAGTATTGAATATTCACTAATTTCCGGATTTGTTACATTTAAAAGATTTGCACTTAATCCTAATAAAAGTTTTGGACTATCTTTTGAATAAACATTTGCAATTGCCTGTGCTTCCAAACCAACAAACGGTAACTGCCCAAAATTACCCCTTTCAAATAATCGCTTAGCTAATACAGGCTCTATTTTTTCATCCATATAATTAATTTTGGAAGTTTCTATATTTTTTTTACTATTAAAACCTAATCTATTATCATTAGATGTTAATACTGGATCAGCAGCTATCATAATGGATTTGCTTGGTAATGGCTCTTTAATAGTTTTTTCTCTTAACGCTCCTAAGATTGAAATAGATGGCAGGTTAATTATTTCATGATCTATAACTAGTGGTTGCCAGTCTTGGTTATTTTTTGTATTCGGTTTTAATAACGCAGCGAATGGCATTCCTTGTAGTGTACGATTTGCAACAAAGATTATTTTTTTCTTTGTTAGATGTTTATTTATTTGACCTAATATAGTTTCGCTAAAACTAGTAAGAGATTTCCTGAAAAACTCCTGTTCTGCTATACGCTCTCTTCTGTTTTCAAGCGATTCATTTTCTAGTTTAAATTGAGTTTTAAAGTAAGTCGCAACTGGCCAGCTTAGTTTTTCTATTTCTACGCTGCTAGGCAACTTATACGTATTAAGCATTTTATTAGTTACTACCCAAACATAACTATTGAGTTTTCCTAGTGAATATTCTATTAATAATGTATCATCATCTAATATATTTTTCTGTATCTCTTCTAAAGTTAACGGAATAGTTCTCTTTATTTGTGAATAAGACGAACTACTTTCTTTAATTGCCACTTGAAGTTGTTGTAAATCCAAATTTAGTACATTTATTTCTTCAATTAATTTAACCTTTTCCTCTTCTAAAGTTATATTGCGTAAAATACTATTTTTTTTGTTAATTGAATCTTGAATCTGTAGTTCTCTATTTATCAATGCTTTATCAATACTTTTTCTAATATCAATCCCTGACTCAGAAACTAAATCAAGTAGTCCTCTGGCTTTTGATAGCTCATAAAAGTACAAAGCCTTAGCATCGTAGCCTTTGCCTGGTTGTTTTTCATTCAATATCATTAGCAAATTAATATAAAAGTCATAAAAATTATTACCCTCTACTAATTCAAAGGTTTTTAACTCTGTATTTAAACTTCTTTCTCTAATAATTTCTGTTAGCTCTATAGCTTTTTCAATGCTGTTTATAGCTAATTCTAATTGTCCTAGCTTTTGATAAAGCTCTGCCTTTCTATATAGTACCCATCTTATACTGTGCTCGTTATTAATAGCTTTAGATAGCTCATAAGCTTTTTCGTAGTTGATTAAAGCTTTTTCATTATCTCCTAATAAAAAACGATTTAACCCTATTTGACGTAATATAACCGACTCAAAAGCTTGACTTTTAACAACTGCATTCAAGTCCAACGCTTCTTGATATGTCATTAAGCTTTTTTCATATTCTCTTTGTATGTATTGGTTGTAACCTTTGCTAATCAATGCAGGTATTTTAAGGGTATTTAGACCATTTTTTGTAGCTAACCCAATCACAGTATCATAAGTTTTCGCAGCTAAATCAAAATTTCTTAAAAAAACCAGATCCGTTGCAATCTCATTAAGCGTTGCTACTCTATGCCCCAACGGGCTATTACCCTTCTCAAAAACTATCAGTGCTTTGTTCAAAAAAATCAACGCTTTTTCATGTTCCCCAAGACCTCTTAATATAATTGCAATATTATATAGAGCCGTCCCTTCCTCTAATAAATTACCCGCCTCATGACTAAGTTTAATAACTTGATTATAAGTAGAAAAGGCTTGGTCTTTCTTATTCAAATTTCTATAAATATTGCCTAAACCGTTTAGTGCATTCATTTCTACATTCTTATCGTTTATTTGCTCATTTACTCTTAAACCATCTGAAAAAAACTTTATTGCTTTTTCTGGTTCGTTCATTGCAAAATATACATGCCCAAGACTATTAAAAGCTTGAGCTAAACCGCTTCCTACAGGAAACATTTCTAAAGACTTTTCAAAAAATATTTTTGCTGATTCTAGATCTTCCAAATTAAAACTAGTTTCTCCTATCATGTTTAAACATACTGCCTGCCGTTCTTTTTGTTGTACTTTTTTCCATTCCTCAATAGCTTGTTTATAACAGTCTATTGCAGCTAAAAAATTATTTTTACTACGTAATTTTTCAGCTTCAGTAAACCTTTCCTGGGCACGTGTATAATAAATATCTTGAGATACCGCAGTTCTAATTTCACTTTTAATAGTATATTTACCTGTTTTAACATTTTCTTGAGCAGGTTTTACTATTATAGTATATCTACCTGTTTTTTTTGCTATCCAGTACAGTGGTTCTGGCTCATAAAGCAACTCTGGAGTATTAGTTTCAAAATTAACACCTTCGCCTTGTAAGGAAATTTTTATATCTATTCCTTGTTGGGCAACATCTAGGTATAAAAATTGGTTTTCGATTAAATTGATATAGTAGCAATGAGACTGACTCCCAGCAATCTCTCGCTCAATAGGCTGTTGTGATAGCTCAATCCCGCTTTCATTATTTCCCTGATCATTTGCAAGAGTTTCTTTTTCAAGAACCAAATGTAGTGTAATCATAAATACACATATTAATACTAGCATTTTCTTTATCATGCCAAATCACCTCATTTTTATAGTACTTATGTTATTTTATCTAGTACGAATTACTTTTTAATAAAAATTATGTTTAGTCTTTTTTTGGTTTTTGAGAATTTTCGATACTTTTAACTAAAGCAGAAACAATACTTTCTGCTTTTTGTTTTGGACTACCCTTTTCAACCAGCTTTTTCCATATAATAGGAGTAACAGTAGTCCTAAGAATCATCAAGTTTGGTTGAGAAAGTGCCCATTTAAGAGTTGCGTCTGCTTTAGTTGGGTCACTATTATCATCTCTCAAACCAAATTTTCCTGTAGCTTTTATTAGTTTCTTTAGTTCTTCTCTTAGATCTGGCTCTATTAAATCAGAAATATAAATGGTTTGTATTTGCGATAAAGCAATATCTTCATTAGAATTAGTCCTAGAAACCCTAGAAGCTTGTTTTATAGTAGTGTTATTTTTACTACTAAGACTATTACTGGCTACTTTATTTTCTAATTCATTATTTTTGAGTAAGTTATCATCATTTTTATCTAAAGGTTTATTTTGTTCTTTTTGTTTATTTCGATTTTCAATATTTGTATTTAATTTATCATCGTTATTAGGTTTATTATTTTCTGCAATATTATTGGGAGTAAAAATAGGCGTTGATTCTGGGCTTGGCTTTACAATAGGAGAGGCTTTTATTATAGGACTTTGTTGATTAGAAATTAAATTACCTAAATTTGTATTTTTAGAAGTTTGGTACTGATGATGCGTAATAGTGCCTAAAACACATAACAGCACTATACTTGTTAATGCCAGCCCTACCTTTAACCCAGGGTTCAGAGACACATAATCCAACCATTCTCTTATTTTAATTTTTGTTTTCCACCGAAGTATTTTATAACGGTAATGGTGTTCATAAAACACCATTATTTTTTCTTCAACGGAATCAGAAGATTCTGCTAGCTTTACATTTTTAATAAGATTATAAAATTCTGGATCTGAAATTTTTGGTTCAGGGGCTTGCAAATACTCCAAAGCTTCTGCGTCTTTTTCACTATCTCCAGAAAATTCAAACCCCCGATCGTAGTCAATATTTTTTTCTTCTTTATTCATAAAAGTTTTCCAAATAAGATTTTAATTTGTTTTTTAGTTTATTTTTTGCCCTATGAACCCCTACTTTAATTGTATTGTAATTCTTATTCAAAAGAGTTGTCATTTCTTCTAAGCTATTTCCGTCTAGGAAATAGAGTACTATTAATTCCTGTTCTTTTTCCTCTAACTCCCTTATGGCTTTTTTAAGAACTCGAAATTTTTCTTTTTTTATTAACTCTTTTTCACTTGATAAATTATTAATGTAATTACCATCCCTTGTGCTATTTTCTTGTTTACAAAATTCCTCAATGTTAATATCGCTTTTCGCCTTATACTTTTTACGTAAATAGTCTTTTATTTTATTATTACTAATACTAAATAATAAATTTTTAACTGTACCTAATTTTGGGTTAAATTTTTCGGCTAGAATTAAAAAATTTTTAAAGACCTCTGCCACTAAATCATCTATTTCTGTTTGATTACTTGTATACTTTCCCACGTGATTATCCACTTGCTTTTTATATCTTAAATATATTTGGCCTAATGCTTCTCTGTTACCACAATTGAATTCCAATACCAAAGATTCATCACTAACTTTATCAAACTCTCTTGTCATAAACTCTACATGTATATATTCGCAAAAGCGAATATATGGTTACAAAAAAAACACTGGTTTTTGAAAATTCTTCCAGATAATTACAACTATAGCTCGTCTTCATCAACATTAATCTGACAGAATGCAATATATAACCCCGCAAGTCGAAAAGAAGCCTCCGCGCCTGGTCTTATCTCACCTGTTTCATATTTTCTATAATTGCCTGTTGTGATACCTAAACGGGTAGCCATTTCCTCGTATGTCATTTTGCTATTTGTTCTAACCTGGTAACAAACCTTGGCAAAATCAATTTTAGTTTTTCTCTTTTTTATTTGTTTTTTCTCTCTACTCATAATTAGGAATTATAAGACTAGTCCTAATTTAGCCGCAGGATTTATTCCTAAAAATAAATGTAAAAATTTTTCTGTAAAATATAAAAATTTCATATATGAGTAGTATTATAATATATATTAATGAATTTAACAAAGTATAATGTAAAAATTTAGTTCACATATGAAATGAATTCTTTAAATTGTAAATTTTTTCGGAAATTTTTGCAAAAACTTTGTAACCGTTTCTTTCCCACTACGAATATATAAATATACAAACTGATAGTACTCATCTAATTTCGTTTAAGTAAAAATCAAAAAATCAGTCTTTTACGATCTATAGAATTTCAACAAAAATTAAATGAAAATAAACAGAACTCCATCTAAACCCAACAAAATGAAAGAGGAAACAATTATGGATACAAAAAATCAAAATACCGAAAGCTCAACAAAAACAATATTACAAACCTTAATCGGTATTCCTTTATCAACATTGATACACTGGCTATTTATGTTTGATACCAGACCAGCTTTAGTAGCTAGATTTGGTTCTACTAGCTACTAAATAATTTACAGAAACATTTTGGCACATCACTTGCTATTACCAACGCTGCCATAAATCAATAAATTTAATAGCTCATTAATTTTCATTTATTAACAATGGTATTGAAAATAGCTAAATCAGATCTTTTCAGAAATACGATTGCAAATAATTGTCAGGCAAAGATACTAATAATAAATTACATAATATAAATTAATCAATAGTAGTTTGGCACAATTCTTGCGGGTAGATCATTAGACGAATTTTATTAGACGAAATTAGATTAATTAATAATAAAAATTAGTAGCAATTCATAGCGATTCATAGCGGTGCTACTTGAAATTCAAAATGCGTAGAGGTAAAACAAAAATGTTAAATAACGCAAATACAGCCCTAAATGGCAGTTTAACCAGAACCAGATTTGGCCAACATCGTGTAGCAGCAATAGATTTGGCCAATGTATACAGCCAATTAATAATAGCTAGCCCTAATATAGACCCTAATGGCTATAGCCAAGTCAAACTAGAGAAATTGGTTTCTTTTGACAATACTGACACATTAAAACAATCATTAGCTAAAGAGAAAATCTCTCTGCTCTCCTGTATCGCTAGTGGAATAGAAACTCTGACAGAAACTATTTCCAGTAATCTATCGCCAGCTAACCTAGCTAAACACAGACGCACCTATGGTATTAGCAACGATGAATACATCTCTGACTATCTCAACTTCCCTAACAATACAGCGATGCTTTGCTCGTTCTCCATAAATGACAGCAAAACGACTAGCCAAACCCTCTCAGAAATGCATCGTGGTACTAGTATAATCAGCCAATCAGATATAGCCCTAGTTCATTTCTATAATAAAATCTACCCCGGTGCTGAAAATTCACGTACTGCAATAGTCAATATTGCCAGTGACCATGTATCATTAGTAGTAGTTGATAAAGGGTCACCTCTCTGTGTTGGTTCGCTAAAACTAGAGAGTGAAATGAATAGCTTAACTACTGCAACCTCTCTATTCCAAGAAGCTAATAATATCCTTGCCAGCAATAATAACGCTACCAACGAGGAAACCTCTACCCCTAGTAGTAAGCTCAACTATGATTTAATACTATTAGTTGGCGAATGCAACGAACAATACCTAGTTAATCTACGAGTAGCACTTACTAATTCCAATATTACTGTAGGTTCAATAGAACTCTTTAACCCATTAATTTACAATTTCATCAACATAGATGCTCTACCTACTCGCGAGCAACAGCTACTCAATTCAGAAGGGTATAAATATACAGTAGCTATTGCGGGGGTTGCTATGGCACTAGAGTATGTAGGTATTGACCTATCTATTAGTCAGCAACCTCTTAGTAAACAGTTCACCAAAGAGGTTTATTTCTATACTCCCCAAAGTTACTTAGTAAAATCTGTAGACCTTGCTGTTTCTACTGTTAACAAGATAAAACAAGCTGTAGCCACTCAAACTACAGTACTAATAACAGCATTTGTTTTGTCTATAATTCTCACTGGCTATAACTACTACGAAACTAGTAACCAAATTATCTCACTAGATAAACTAATCTCTGAAGAAAAATTAGCACTAGGTGTATTAAAAGATATTAAAACCCAATACCAGCAATAT
>JAHFUF010000736.1 GCA_023265235.1 Blastocatellia bacterium | reverse complement strand
AAGAAAAAATAGAAGCGGTTGCTTATCAACATTTACCTGTTTTCCATACTGAACATTGTGTTTTTTGTAGATTTCTTTCTAGTGGAACTAGCTACAAAGACTGTGGCCATCCTTGTGAAAAACATCGTGTAACGCTTAAGGACTTAAACGGACGGACTCATCCTGTTATGGCTGACGTAGGTTGTCGCAACACTATTTTTGGTGCCGAAGCACAGGAAGCAAGCCTACATCTAGACAAATGGTTAAACACAGGCATTCGTCATTTTCGTTTAGAATTTGTTCATGAGTCTGGTCAAGAATTAAGTGAAATTGCTCAAGCCTTTGAAAAAGCCTTAAACAAAAAAATCTCTTTTCTGGATTTATCTAAAAAACTACAAAAACTCTCTCCTCAAGGAACAACAGAAGGTAGTTTATTTGTAGCAAAAAATTACCGAAGCTTACCATTATTATGAACTCTTTTATAAACTCTTTTGGTGCATTAACTGGAATAAAAGTCTTAGATCTATCTAGAGTGCTAGCGGGGCCTTTCTGCACACAGATTCTAGGCGATCTAGGAGCAGATGTAATTAAAGTAGAGCGTCCTAATGTTGGTGATGATACTAGACATTGGGGGCCACCCTTTACCCAAGATGGTACTGCGGCTTATTTTACTTGTACTAATCGTAATAAACGCGATATCACTGTAAATCTTAAAAGCGAAGAAGGGCGCGAAATAATCCTTAAGCTTGCAACTCAAAGCGATATCCTAATTGAAAACTACAAAACTGGTGAGCTTGCTAACCTAGGACTAGATTATCAGACTTTAGTAACGCATAACCCTCGCTTGATCTACTGTTCAATTACAGGATTTGGTCAAACTGGGCCGCGTGCTAGCGAAGCAGGATATGATTTCCTTATCCAAGCGATGGGTGGGTTGATGTCTATCACTGGAAATCAAAATGAAAATGATGGAGGAATGAAAGTTGGTGTAGCGGTAACAGACCTTTTTACAGGACTTTGGGCTACAGTGGCAATTTTAGCGGCTCTTCAAGCTCGCACTGTTACGGGATTTGGCCAATATATTGATTTAGCACTTTTTGATTGTCAACTATCAATGCTTGCAAATGTTGCTAGTAATTGGTTTATGTCTGGTAATAGCCCTAAACGCTATGGTAATGCTCATCCTAACCTTGTTCCTTATCAAACTTTTAATGCAAAAGACGGTGCATTTGCCTTAGCTGTAGGCAATGACAAGCAGTTCCAGCTACTTTGTCAAAGTCTTGGGCATGGAGAAATAGCCTTGCGTTTTCCTAATAATAAGACACGAGTAGAAAATCGTGAGGATTGTGTAAGTAGCCTACAAGAGATTTTTTCACAAATGACTCAAGAAGAAATTATTTCTTTGTGCCAACAGCTAGAAATACCTGCTGGGCCAATCAACACTGTAGATAAAGCCTTCCAAGATAAGCAAGCCACAGCTAGGAATATGGTTGTTGAGCTAACCAACAATATAGGAGAGAAAATTTCTACTACTGCTTCTCCGCTAAACCTGAGCCAAACCCCAATCACATATCGTTTTGCTCCTCCTCAGCTAGGAGAACATACGAAAATAGTTTTACAAGAATTAGGTTATAGTTTGGAAAAAATCAAAGAATTTGTTGAACAAAAAGTCATTTAATTAAGTTTTACAAATTATCAATCATCAATAAATATAAAGTAGCATGAAGTCACAAATTGTAGTAAATTCCTTTTAACTATCAACTTTCGTTTAAGCGAGTTAGCTATGGCAGATGGAAAAAACCTACCTACCCCCCACTATAAAAAAATCTACACTCCAATAACTAACTTTAAAATTAATATCGATATTATTTCGTTTGAACTAAGGCAGAATAAATCATGAGCAAAATAATTTTTATATTTCTAATTCTTATTTCTATTTGTTCATTTCAAACCTCTAATCGCTCTTTAGCTGTAGTTGCAGCAACTTGGCACTATGAAGTAACCGCCACAGATGGTGGTAAGGAATTATTTGTTGAAGCAACATTTCCTTCTGGGCTTAACTCAGAATTAAGTGTTTATGGTGGGGCGGAATCTTACTTAAAAAACGTGGAAATTGCTTCAGAAAAAGGTTGGCGACCGCTTCAACAAGAAGGGACTTCTTGGTTTTTACCAGCTAGTACTAAAACTCGTAACTGCCGTGTTCGCTATCGTTACCAATTAGCACAAGCAGCACAGGCTATTAATAACATTGAAATTGCTCGGCAAAGTAGTGAAATAATCTATGCACCTCCTTCAACTTGGTTGCTTTATCCAGTATACAAAGGCACTCCTCAAAAAGTAACTTTTCATGTAAAAACCCCTCCAGGTACAACTTTTGTGTCTGGAGTTTTTCCAGCTAATAACGGTGAACCAGATACTTATGAATTAAGCTCTTCTTCAATTTATGAGCTTTCCTATTCTGCTTTTGGCAAAATGCGCTTACATACCATTAATTTATCAGGAGGAAAAATAGACCTAGCTATTGCTCCTGGTAATTATACGACTTCTGATGATCAAATAATAAAATGGGTAACAAAAGCAGGAAAATCTGTGGCTACATATTACGCTCATTTCCCTGTTCGTCGCGCACTAGTTATTGTGCGTACTTCTGGTGGACAGCGTATAGGCTATGGTTCTGCTTTGGGTAATTCTGGTGCAGCAGTATCTATTACAGTAGGTGTTAATGCTAGGCAAGCTGATTTTGATGATGACTGGGTGCTTACACATGAACTAACTCATATTGCTTTTCCTTCTGTACCAAGAGGTAAACATGCTTGGCTTGAAGAAGGTATGGCAACATATGTTGAGCCTATTTCTAGAATGCGTACTGGAGAACTTTCCCCAGAAAAAGTTTGGGGTGATATGCTAGATCAAATGCCTCAAGGACAACCTGAATATGGTGACAAAGGGCTTGATTACACACCTTCTTGGGGACGTACTTATTGGGGTGGCGCGCTTTTTTGCTTAGTGGCAGATGTTGAAATCCGTCAAAAGACTAAAAACCGTTATGGCT
>JAHFUF010000124.1:8111-9858 GCA_023265235.1 Blastocatellia bacterium | reverse complement strand
GCAGAAAAAACTAGTAGCTTGTTGCCAACGGCACTAAGAAAAGCTAGTAGCCTTTTTTCTGAAGCAGAAAAATTAGTTACCACGCTAACAAAATGCCCTAAATCACGCAGTCCTGTAACAATTTCCAGTAGCGTAGGGTGTTGAAAAGGCTCTCCACCAGATAGCTTAACCTCCCATTCTCCAGGTAGTTTTTGAAATCCTGCTAGAAAAAGCTCTGTATCCTGTGACCAACGTGCACGGTTATCAAGAAATTTTTGTGTACAATAAGAACAACGGTAATTACAAGTAGTATTGATATTCCAAGTAACTACCCCACGAATAGGTTTTTCTGTTGCTTGATAGCCTCCTGATACCAACATTACTTT
Organism: Blastocatellia bacterium; assembly: GCA_023265235.1. Taxonomy (GTDB): domain Bacteria; phylum Acidobacteriota; class Blastocatellia; order Chloracidobacteriales; family JADJPF01; genus JADJPF01. The sequence goes on along the minus strand of JAHFUF010000124.1, from coordinate 9,493 downwards.
TGGTGGCCAAGGCAAAGGACGAATACGAGTAAGAATAGGATCAGTTTTCATGATTAATTTTAATACCTTCAATCATTCCTCGATTAGCAGGTACTGTACAAGGACAAATATCATATTGACAAGGCATTGGCAGAGATTTTAGCTCAAATGTGTCGGCCAAAACATTTCCTAAGTAACCTTGTTGAAATCTTTTTGCTGTACGACAAGCCCAAGCATGTCCTTTTTGATCTAGTACAAAATATTCTACTCCAGACCAACAAACTAACCCACGATAGGAAGGTGCTAGGTTAGCTTCTTTTGCGCTTGGATTTTTGCCTGTTAGTTGAACAACTAAGGCTTTATCGCTCTCAGTATAGGGAAACACACCGTGCTTAGTTTTCATTACCTGAGGAAAATATTTTAAGCTAGAACCTTCAACTAACCCCCTTATAGCTAGCAGGTTTTCTAATGTGTTAGGAACTAAAACACTATTTATTACTAATGAGGTTTCTGGTCTTAACCATTGGCGCAGTTGTTTAACTTTATCTATAAACTCTGGGGCTTCTACATACTCTAAATGTAGGCTAACAGAGACAACAGATAACTTATCTCCCACTAAAGTAACAAGTTTATCCAAAATAGAAAGAGGAGCAGACAAATTAGTAAGAATAGAAATATGGTGAGGTAATTTAGCAAGACCAGGAATGATTTTATCCATAAACCCTTTGAATGCAAAAGGTTCACCACCAGACATTTTAATTTCCCATATTCGAGGCAAGCGAGCAAAAAAGGCTAAAAACTTTTCTATTTCTTCATCTGAAGGATGACCTTGACGAAACTTCTTAGACTGAATGCAGTAGGAACAATCATAATTACATATTCCGTTTGTTTGCCATTCAATAGTAGGTTGTCGCTGCAAGTTTTTTACCCCTTTATCCTGAGGTATTTAGATATTAGCCACAAAGATGGTGTCCTCATGGCTAACGATCTAAGGTTTTGCAAATTTATTCCCAGCGTTAAAACGCTGGGCTATTGTCAGATGCCCTTACAGGGCATTAAGATTTTCTTGATTGTTTTAGAATCAACAATTTACAAAGCAATTCCATAAGTATAAATATAACCTAAAACTTAGGGCGGTTGTTATATTTCTCATAAAGCTTGTAATGCTTGTTGTTGTTTAAGTTTACTGGGCGACCGTCTATATACTCAGCTAAAATCTTTGTCCTAATTTCTAGTGGATCGCCATCTGTAAGAATTAAGCTTGCTGATTTACCTACTTCAATTGAGCCTAAAGCAGCACCAAGCCCTAAAATCTCAGCAGGATAAAGAGTTACTGCTTTAAGTGCTTCCTCTTTTGGTAAACCAAAAGCTGCGGCCATTGCTGAATGATAAGGAAGATTACG
>JAHFUF010000124.1:0-8101 GCA_023265235.1 Blastocatellia bacterium | reverse complement strand
CATCAAAACTGCCTCCTGGGTTAGCAATACAGAATTTTACCCCTTTGGCATGTAGTTTAGCGGCTACTGCGTAAGCACTATCATAGGACTCGTCATCGCGAGCAGGTATGTTTAAGACACCTGTAACTATTACAGGGATTTGTTTTTCTTTTAGCAAGTCTGCCACACGCCAAACATCAGTAGAGCCAGCTAAAATCATTCTTAAGCCTTCCTCTTCTGTCCATTTGATTGCGTTTTTTATTTGGCGTATTTCTTCAGCATGCATAATTACAGGAACTTTGCCTTCTAAAACAGGAATCATTGCCTCTAACACAGGATCAGCTTTTAATGGCTGCCCGCCCTTACCAGAAGCATTTTTAGCTTGCTGATAAGCCCTGGCATCATCTATAGCTTGACTAATTGCTTTTAGATTTCTTTCATAAGCTTTTTTACGCTCTTCTTGTTGGTTTAACTGAGCAGGGTCTGTTGTAGGAGTTGGTGGTTGTGGTACGTTTGGCCATTGGATATGTAAAGCAATTTGACCACCTGCACGCAAGTCTTCCCAAGTCCAACCATCTAGGCGAATTAAAGCAGAAGTACCGCTAATAAGCCCTCCTTCTGGTCTAGTAAGCACATGTGTAATACCATTGGCACGAGCAACAGGAATTAATTCTGAATCTGGATTGACAGCAATTGCAGTATTAACATTAGTGTTTATATTACCTGTTTCTGCTAGATCCAAACTACCACTTACTGAAGCAATTTCCGTTAATCCAAGAGATGTATTAGCAGAAATAAGCCCTGGATAAACATGTTTACCTTTACCGTCAATGACTTTTGTACCTTTAGGTACTGCTACATTTGTACCTACAGCTTTAATTTTTCCTTGTTCACAAACCACTGTACCACTAGGGATTTCCGCTCCATTCACAGGATGAATTGTTGCTCCTACAATGGCAAAAGACACACTTGTTTTAGCTAGTCTATCTAAATAAGTAATAGCCTGAGCTGGAGGGATTTGACGTTTAGGTTTAGCTTGTTCAGTCTTTGCTTTATCTTCTAGTTTAGCTTTGTCTTCTGCTTGTGTTTTAGGCTTGTCAGCACTTTCTGCTACTTTGCTTTTATCTTCAGATTGCTTATTATCTGACGCAGATTTTTCCGATTTATCTTGTTTAGTTTTTTTATCTTCGGCTTTGATTTTATCAATTAGGTTTTTGCGTTCTTGTTCAATAGAATCACGTTCATCTAAATCAGCTTGTCGGTCAAATTCCTTAAAACCTTCAACCCAAGTTTGTTCAGCAATAGAGTAAACCGAAAGAGGATGTCCAGACCAAACCACAAAATCAGCATCTTTACCAACTTCTAATGAACCAACTCTATTATCAATTTTAAGCTGTTTAGCAGGGTTAATGGTAACAAACTTTAGAGCTTCTACTTCATTCAATCCACCATATTTTATTGCCTTGGCTGCTTCTAAATTCATTCTACGAGCAAGTTCCCCAGAATCTGAATTAAAGGAAACTAACACACCACGACTAGTCATAATCGCGCCATTGTAAGGAATAGCATCATAAGCCTCTAACTTAAAAGCCCACCAATCACTAAAGGTAGAGCCACCTACACCGTGCTGTGCCATTTCGTCAGCTACTTTGTAGCCTTCTAACACATGTTGGAAAGTAGTAATATGGAAGCCAAATTCTTCAGCTAGTCTAATTAAGGCTAAAATTTCATCTTGTCGATAACAATGAGAATGAACCAGGCGTTTACCTTGTAAGATTTCTGCTATAGCCTCTAATTGCAAATCTTTACGAGGTGGCTCACTGTGAGACTTTTCTGACTCGCTTAGCTTGTTGTAAGTCTCCCATTCTTTTATATAATCACGAGCCGCTAGAAATCGCTCTCTAATTAATTGTTCAACACCCATTCTAGTATTAGGGTAACGTCTTTCAACCCCAGGAGGGTTAAAGTTAGAACGCTTAGGATTTTCTCCTAAAGCAAATTTAATACCTTCAGGAGCACCAGCAACTAACATTTCTTCCCTATTAGAACGCCATTTAAGTTTAACTATGGCGTTTTGACCACCAATGGCGTTAGCTGAACCATGCAAAACATTAGCAGCCGTCAAGCCTCCAGCTAATTGCCTGTAAATATCAGTATCTTCAGGGTCTATCACATCATTAACTCGCACTTCAGGGCTTATATTATTAACTGATTCATTAACCCCACCACGAGCAGCAGAATGGCTATGACAGTCAATTAGCCCTGGTGTAACGTGTTTTCCAGTCGCATCAATTATAACTGCCCCTGATGGAGGAGAAATACCTTTTCCAATTTGAGCAACCTTGCCATTTTTAATTAATACGTCTGTTTGTTGTAATACACCTTGTTGTCCCATTGTCCAGACGGTAGCATTTTTTACTAGCACATCTTGAGGTTTAGCTTGACGAGATTCTTTTTTGCTAATCAATGTTTTAGTTTGGGCAAAACACATTGGGTAAAACAAACTTAAAACCAAGAAAAAACAAATTATTCGCGCTATTGATGTTTTCATATTTTTTCCTATTTTCTCCTATTCATTTTCCTTTGGTTCAACGCCTTCTGGGAGCATTGGTTTTTTGTCTTCTATTTTGTAGTCATAACCATCAACAAAGACTCTTTCAATTTTTGTTTTCTCAGCAAAAAGCTCTCCATTGGTAACAAATAGGTTAGCAATCTTACCTTTTTCTAATGTACCTAGGCTGTTAGATACTCCTAAGATTTCTGCTGGTGTAGTGGTAAAAGCTGCTAATACAACATCAAGTGGAAGCCCTGCTTCTAACATTTTTCTAATATTTTTACTTAAGTCTGCTTTATTTCTTAGGTTACGTGTAGTAAGAGCAAAACGAATTCCTGCATCATAAACCCGTTTGGCATTTTCTGGAGCATTAACATAACGACGTAGTTCTCTTAAAGAAACACCTACTGCTTCGTCTTCTGTTTCTAGCTTTGGTTTATCTGGAAAAGATGTAGAAAGAATGAAAGTTCGGTTAAGTGGTTTTATTTCATCTAATAGCTCCCACTCATTTCCACTATTAAAAATTATTGCATTTAAGTTAAACTCGCGTGCTAAACGGTCTGCCAGCAAAATATCTTGGTTATTATTAAGTTCAAACACTACTGGTCGAGAGCCTTTTAACACAGGGGTTAAAGCCTCAAAAGCAGGAGAATATTCTGGGCGTTTCATCCCTGTAGGGTTGTTTTTATAGCGTTCTTGCCAAGTTTGATATTGGCTAGCATCTAATAACACTTGTCGAAATGCTGCCATAGCACCAAACAAACTAGACGGATAGTTACGTCCAGAAAACTCAAGAGCAATATGTTGCGCAACAGAGTCTTTTAGAATTAGATTAGGTACAGAAGTAGAATTTCTTAGGTTTATTAAAACGCTTTCACCACGAAAAATTCCTGTAGTAGGTGTGACTAAAACTGTAGTAATACCTAGGCTACGAAACCCGTCAACATCTTTGTTATCTTGGTCAAATTGGCTTAGTTGTTCACTAGCACGGTTTTCTGGTCGTACACGAGTAAGTGAATGAACTGCTCCAACTTGAGCCTCTGTTTGTTGACTTTGCAAAAACTGTTGAAGAGGACTAGCAGGAGGTGTAGCTGAAGTATCTCTACCCGCACGACGAGCACCCATCAAAGTGGCACTAATATCAATCAGACCTGGATAGATTACTTTTCCATTAGCATCAATTTCTACAGCATCAGGAGGAATTGGAATATTTTCTCCTACTGCTTCAATGAGTCCATCACGTAAAATAATTGTTCCTTTATTAATTACTTTTCCTGGTGCCACTACAATTTTGGCATTGGTCAAAGCATAAATCCTGGGGCGTTCAGCATAGGCATAATTTGTAGCGATAAAAAGATAAAGCAAAATAACTACCAATAATCTAGTAAATTTCTGCATAGTTTTCCCCTATATTAAAGTTGTCGTGCTGCTTCTTTTGCGTAATAAGTTAAAATTAAGTCTGCTCCAGCACGTTTTATAGCTGTAAGAGTTTCCCACATAATACGGTTTTCGTCTAACCAGCCTAACCGAGCAGCAGCTTTAATCATTGCGTATTCCCCACTAACTTGATAAGCAGCAAGTGGTAGATCACAACGCTCTCTTAGATTACTTAGGACATCTAGGTAAGCTAATGCTGGTTTAACTATTAGCATATCTGCCCCCTGTTCAATATCTAGCATGGCTTCCCGCATAGCTTCACGTCTATTAGCTGGATCCATTTGATAAGAGCGGCGATCGCCAAATTGAGGTGTACTACCAGCCGCTTCACGAAATGGGCCATAAAATCCTGATGCATATTTTATTGCATAAGAAAGTATTGGAATATGTGTAAAACCATTTTCGTCTAAAGCCTGTCGTATCGCCCCAACAAAGCCATCCATCATATTTGAGGGGGCAATAATATCTGCACCAGCTTTTGCTTGCTCTACAGCAGCCTTAGCTAGTAAGTCTAGGGTAGGATCATTTAGAACCTCGTTATCTTGTACTACTCCACAATGGCCATGATCTGTGTATTCGCATAAGCAATTGTCTGCCACTACAATTAAATCTTTTACTTCTTGTTTCAATGCACGAATTGCACGTTGGACAATTCCTTGATCAGTAAAAGCATCTGTGCCTTGAGCATCTTTTTCCTTAGGAAGTCCAAACAAAATTACTGACCGTACCCCTAGTTGACGAGCTTCACTAGCTTCTTTGACTAACTCATCTATGGAAAGGTTATATTGACCAGGCATTGAGCTAATTTCACGACGAACTGCTTCTCCTTCACAAACAAACAAAGGATAAATAAAATCATCTGCACTTACGTGAGTTTCCCTAACTAAAGCACGAATGCTTTCGCTACGTCGCAAGCGACGAGGACGATTAATTAAGTTTTTCATAGAAGTCCTTATAAATAAATTTATTGGCGGGTTAAAATGGGCTATTTTTGCATGTAGTTACCCTGTGGTCAATACGAATGTCTTTTGTTAAACTAACCCCTTATTACCAAGGAGTCTAAATAAATGTCTAAGCAAATAATTTCCTACAAAGCAGAAAAATTTACCGAGTCTGTCATTAGAGAAATGACAAGACAAGCCAATAAGTATAGTGCTGTCAATCTTTCGCAAGGCTTTCCAGACTTCCCTGCCCCACAGGAAATAAAACAAGCTGCAATTACTGCAATTGAAAATGATGTCAATCAATATGCTATTACTTGGGGAGCAAAAAAATTCCGCGATGCTTTAGCTATAAAAGTAAAAGGCTACTTAGGGTTAGAGGTTGACCCAGACCGTGAAATCTGTGTTACTTGTGGTTCAACCGAAGCAATGATTGCCGCAATGATGGCAATTATTAATCCTGGAGATCAGGTAATTATTTTTTCTCCTTATTATGAAAACTACTGGCCAGATGTAATTTTATCTGGTGCAACCCCAAAGTTTATTGACCTAACTCCTCCTGATTGGTCTTTTGATAGAGAAAAGCTTGCTTCTCTTTTTAATAACAACACTAAAGCTATCATTATTTGTAATCCTAATAACCCTACAGGAAAAGTTTTTACCCAAGACGAACTAGAATTTATTGCCAAGCTTTGTCAAAAATGGAATGTTTTAGCTATTACTGATGAGATCTATGAACACATTATTTATGACGGAGTAAAACATATTGCTATTGCTACTCTAGATGGGATGAAAGATCGTACTATTACCATTAATGGACTCTCTAAAACCTATTCTGTTACAGGATGGCGCGTTGGCTATACAATTGCTCCACCAGAAATCACTAATGCTATTCGTAAAGTACATGATTTCCTTACTGTAGGTGCTGCCGCCCCACTCCAAGAAGCAGGAGCTATGGCAATGACACTGCCACAAAGCTACTATGATAAACTAGCAGGTGAATATAAGCGTCGTAGAGACTTACTGGTTGAAGTGCTTGTTAATTCAGGGTTTCGTGTGTTTATTCCTAAAGGTGCTTATTATGTGATGACAGATATTAGCGATTTTGGTTTTGCTAATGATTTAGAATTTACCCATTGGTTAGTAAAAGACATTGGCGTAGCAGTTGTTCCAGGAAGTTCATTTTATTTTGAGTCTCAAGCAGGTAATCAACAAGTCCGTTTTGCTTTCTGCAAACGTGATGAAACCCTTTTAGCAGCAAAGGAAAGATTGCTGAAATTACGCGAGCATCTAAAAAAATAGCGTGGTAAAATTATTTATTTTTCAAACTTATATTTCCAAACTTAAATATTTTAGAGGCAATTTATGAAATTATTATTTTGTCGTTTGTTAACAAAAACTTTTATTTTTATTAGTATTATGGCTTTCCCTACTTTTATTAATCAAATAATGGCGCAAAGCTTGCCAATATCGCAGGCTGAGCTTGAATCTCAGTTTAAGTCTCAGTTTAAGACACAGCTTTTTGGAAATGAAGCTACTGATCTAATACAAGAAACTCGTTTTGGTAATCTTGAGCAACTTAATGGGTCAAATGAGCCAAACGCGCTAGCCGCAGATAATCAAGCCCCTACTTTTGAAATTGCTCCTGAAATTAGAACCCTGCGTGTAGGAGAACAAAAACAATTTAGGTTTTCCTTTGGTGATGCAGAAAATGACGCTTACTTTGGCGGTGTAGTCGCGCTTAACACCAAAATTGAGCTAGACCCTGGACGTAAACCAAGAAAACAACTTGCCCGCGAAGCAGCAGTTAACATTGATGTGCTAAATTCTGGTAACCCTTCTGTTATTTTATGGAATATAACCGCTCAAAACCCTGGTGTAGCGATTTTCTTTGTTAGTATTGCAGAAATATTTTCTAGTACTGAAGGAGGAGTATTTAAGCTTAGTTCTGGCCGAATTAAGTTTGTTGCTTATGCATTCCGTGTAATAGGCGATAATGACAGCAGTTTAGCCCCAAGTTTTCTAAATAAATTTAGCGATACAACATTAAAATTAAAAGAGCGTGTTAATTTAACTTTTGCTGCTCAATCTCCAGAAAACCGCCCTTTAACTTATAGTTTTCTTTATTTAGCTTATGCCTCACGTTTAGTTAATGGTCGATTTTTTGGTAATAATGCTCAACTAAAAGCAATTCAGCCTGGTCAAGGGGTCTTTATTGCTTTTGTTGCTGATGGACTTAAAGCTGATATACAAACCTTTATAGTAACGGTTGCTGACCCAGAAGCACCCCCGCCTCCTCAAGAGCCTAAACTAAGTGTGCGTGTTCTTTCTAATAGCGCGTTGGTGTTAAATAATAAACAACAGCCATTAGATATTTATGGGGATAACTTCTCTATTGCTACTCAAGTAATGTTAAAGGCTAACTCTCAAGAGCAACAACTACCTGTCCAATTTATTAGCAGTACTAACTTAAAAGTCTTGTTACCAGAAAACTTAAAGCAAAAAGCTACGCTACAATTAATTGATAATAATCAGTTTGCATCTATTGACTTTCAACCTTTAGCCCCTGTAGTAATAGATATTAAACGAATACGCAATCTTTCTAACAATGTCTCTCGCTTACGTTTACTAGGAGCACAGCTTGGACGAGGGGTAAAAGTCTTTGCTAATGGTAAAGAGCTAAGTATTTTAGACGATCGTACTTTTCGTAGCTCAATAGTAGACCAAATAGTCGTAATGCTCCCTGCTGAATTACGTAATAAATCTAGTATTGAGTTAAAATTAATAGGAAATAGTGGACTAGAAAGCCCTGTAATTGCAGTGCCCTTAGATAAGTAATTCAGAGAAATAAGGTAAATTTATGTTCTCTGATAGTGATAAAGAAAGCCTAAAGCGAAAGATTTACTAAGGGTGAGAATTAGGATCATCGATGTCTGGAGCATTTTCATACAAAGACAAAGCATTAGTCCAAGCAAAATAATGATGGGTGTCTTGTGAGTCTGGCGTAGTTCTTTAACTTGTTTGGCTAAGCTGTTTGTTTTTCTAAACTCTGATGTGAATCTGGCTTGACATTTAGAACATAGAGCATAGTTAAAATTAATGGGTAAAACTCCATTGGCATCAAGCTAAGAAGGGTAAATTATTGTTAATAAAGTAGTTATTTACTGGTTTGGCTGAAGCTTCAATAAAG
>JAHFUF010000735.1 GCA_023265235.1 Blastocatellia bacterium | reverse complement strand
TAATTAAAAATAAATAAGGACTGGAAGCTAAATAAAATGACTGGACATGAAATTAGACAAAAATTTCTAGAGTTTTTTGCTACTAATCAACATCGTATTGTTAAAAGTTCTCCACTACTGCCTGCTAATGATCCTACTTTGCTTTTTGCTAATGCTGGTATGAATCAGTTTAAGGATACTTTCTTAGGGCTAGAAAACCGCGATTACACCCGTGCTACAACATCACAAAAATGTATTCGTGCTGGTGGTAAACACAACGATTTAGAAGAAGTAGGAAAAACAGCACGTCATCATACCTTTTTTGAAATGTTAGGAAATTTTTCCTTTGGTGATTATTTCAAAGAAGAAGCAATTGTTTTTGCTTGGGATTTACTGGTAAAAGAGTTCCAACTACCATTAAATAGGCTATGGTTTTCAGTCTACAAAGATGACGACGAAGCATTAGAGCTTTGGAAAAAAGTAGGCGCACCCGCAGATAGAATCTTAAAGTTTGGCGAAAAAGATAATTTTTGGCAAATGGGCAACACAGGCCCTTGTGGGCCTTGTTCTGAAATACATTACTATATGGGTGAAGACTTGGCTGACCAACGTGCAGAAATGGTTAATGGCACTGGCGATACAATAATGGAGGTTTGGAACCTCGTCTTTATGCAATTTAACCGTGATGAAAATGGCACGCTAACACCTCTACCTAAACCCTCTGTTGATACAGGAATGGGATTAGAGCGTATTACTGCTGTACTTCAAGGTGTTAAAAGTAACTACGACACAGATTTAATTCGTCCAATTTTACAATTTATTAGCGAGCTATGCGGCAAAGATTATGACCCTAATACAGATGATGGTATGTCTATGCGAGTACTTGCAGACCATGCTCGTGCAACAGCCTTTGCTATTGCTGATGGCATATTGCCAGGAAATACCGAGCGCAATTATGTACTACGTAAAATTATGCGTAGAGCTATTTATCATGGTAGCCATAAATTAGGAATTTCAGAACTTTTCTTCCATAAAATTACTGATTACGTTACCCATATGATGGGTGGCCCCTATTCAGAGCTTTTAACTGCACGTAATTTTACAGAGCAAATTGTTCAGGGTGAAGAAAGACGCTTTCGTAATACTTTGAAAGTCTGTTTACCAAAATTCCATGACCTAGTAGAGCGTTATGGTACTGAAATGCCTCCCTACAAAGAAGTAGCACGTCTTTATGATACTTTTGGTATGCCTTCAGATTTAATGAAAGTAATGCTTGAACAACAAAACTATACTTGGGATCAAGACGCTTTTGACCAAGCTTTGGAAGACCTACAAAAAACTACACAAGTAGTCGGTGCGGCACCAACCCAAGCCAAAGTTAAAGCCATTTATCAGCAAATAGCTGAACGTGCTAAAACTAATTTTACTGGCTATCAAGGGACTGAGTTACTATCAGCTAAAGTAGTCGCGCTAGTTTATAAAGATTCAGAAGTCTCTGAACTCTCATTAAGCCAAGAAGGAAAAGATGAGTTTGATGGCGAAGTGGTACTAGATAGTACTCCATTTTATGCTGAATCTGGTGGCCAAATTGGTGACACTGGTGTGTTAGAAAATGACTCTTCCCTAGTAAAGATTTTAGATACTTATTCCCCTGTTTCAGGGCTTTCTGTACATAAAGTAAAGGTTGAACGTGGTAGTCTAAAAGTAGGAGACACAGTAGCCGCGCTAGTTGATGCTGAACGTCGCCGAAGGATTATGCTTAATCATACAGCAACACATCTTTTACATGCTGCCTTGCGTGAAGTGTTAGGACAACATGTTAAACAAGCTGGTAGCCTTGTTGCCCCAGACCGTTTACGCTTTGACTTTACTCATTATGCAGCTTTAACTGATATAGAAATTAATGAGTTAGAACGCTTAGTTAACGAGCAAATCCAACGTAATAACCAAGTATCTAAACAAGAAATGGAACTAGAAAAAGCTCTCTCCTCTGGTGCAATGGCATTATTCGGAGAAAAATACTCTAGCCAAGTTCGAGTTGTAAGTGTCCCAGGCTTTAGCACTGAACTTTGTGGAGGCACTCACGTTTCAGCAACAGGAGACATTGGACTACTTAAGATAACTTCTGATAGCTCCATTGCCGCAGGAATTCGCCGTATTGAAGCAATCACTGGCCCAGGAGCAATTGAACGTTATCAACAAGCCTATGATATTTTAGATGGCCTAGCAGTAAACTTTAAGGCTGGTTGGCAGGACATTCCTAGTCAAATAGAGCGTTTACAAACATCCTTAAAAACAGCTTCGTCCCAAATTGATTCATTAAAACTTAAATTAGCTACTCAATCAGTAGCTGGTGTTATAGATCAAGCTCGTACTATTAACAGTGTAAAAGTTTTAGCTCAACGTGTTGAAGACCTAGACCGTGGCGGTATGCGTCAGCTAGCCGATTCATTAAATCAAAAACTTGGCTCAAGTGTAGTAGTTCTAGGAATGACAGAAGATAGCAAAGCAGCACTATTAGTTAGGGTTTCTAATGACCTAACCAAGAGGCTTAACGCAGGTAAAATCATTAAAGAGCTAGCTGTAATAGTTGGTGGTAATGGTGGTGGCAGACCTGATTTAGCTGAAGCAGGAGGCAAAGACGCAACTAAACTCGATGATGCTTTAGCTGCTAGCTATCAATCTGTAGAAAAAATGCTTGCAAGCTAAAAATAGACTGTAGGGGCGAACTGTTCGCCCTTCTTCTTAATTAAGAGGGCAAACACATAGGTCTGCCCCCTACATTTCCATATTATTTTTGAACAAATTAAAAGGAGGTCTTTATGTCTTCACAACCTAAAACACATTATTCATTAGAAGAATATTTTGAAATAGAACTAAATTCAGAAATCAAGTATGAATATTGGGATGGACAGATTTTTGCAATGAGCGGTGCTAGCCCTGAACACAATGAAATTTCAGTAAACCTAATTAGAGAAATCAGTAATCAGCTTAAAGGACGACAATGTAAAGTTTTTCATGCTGATCAAAGAGTAAAAGTACCAATTTGGCCACCTTATCGCTATCCT
>JAHFUF010000734.1 GCA_023265235.1 Blastocatellia bacterium | reverse complement strand
ACCGTCGCAGACTTGGCAAAAGGAGGATCAAGCGGTAAATATTGGCCTAATTGTCCTAAAGATCCTTGAAAATGAGCAAAACCACAACCTGCTTGAACAGTAGTAGTTAAGTCTGCTGCTTCGTGTTCTAAAATTTGGTTCATTTGTGCTAAAGAAAGAAAAAGGTCTGCTCGCTTTGGAGGGTTTCCTATTTTTAGTTTAGTACCACCACCTACGGGAATTACTGCCCATTTTTCTAATGTTGCGAGTTTTAGGACTTCTGCTAGTTCTTCTATAGACTTTACATATGCTATTGGCAAAGGTTCTCTAGTTGGCTGAAAATAACTCTGTTGCAAACTATACTTACTGTTATTTTCGCTAGCTACAACCTGATTAGCTCCTAGTAGAATCTCTAACTTGTGTAAATTCAAGTATTTACTCCTGTAAAACAATAAGTGGGTGATTTAGTCCAATGTTTTTGCTTAATGTAGTTTCGTTTGTTTCTAAAACATCAGCAAGAAAGCTGCGTAGCTCTTTAGTAAATAACTTTAATTCTAGAGACATATAAGGGCTAGGTAAGTTTTCTAGCTTTTTTAATGCATTGTTAATACATAGATGAGCACCACGAGTATTATTTCTATCATAATGTAGCAGTGCAGCAGCAGTTTGGATTAATCCTTGATAAAAAAGCTTTTGTTCACCTTTAGATACTTTCCAAACCTCTTCCCAAGCCTCATGTGCTTCCCAATATTGCCCTTTATTAAATAGGTCTATCCCATGAAAATACTCTGTTGGATAAAGGGTTTTGTGTTCTTTGTTATATGACATTTTTACTCCCATTCAATTGTACTAGGAGGCTTAGAAGAAATATCATAAACCACTCGATTAATTCCTGCTACTTCAGACACAATCCGGCTAGAAATACGTTGCAGCACATCATAGGGCAGGCGTACCCAATCGGCTGTCATTCCATCTTGGCTATGCACTGCTCGAACAGCTATTGCATTTTCGTAAGTTCGAGAATCACCCATTACACCAACAGTTTGAATAGGTAAGAGTACAGCAAAAGCTTGCCAAACCTCCTCATAGAGGTTTGCTCGGCGAATTTCCTCAATCACTATAGCATCAGCCGCTTGGAGAGTAATAATTCGATCTTGAGTAATCTCTCCTAATATCCTTACAGCTAAACCAGGGCCAGGAAAAGGTTGTCGATTGACAATTTCGTTTGATAATCCTAGTTCTCGTCCTAGTTGGCGTACTTCATCTTTAAATAATTCTCGCAGAGGCTCAACTAGCTTTAATGACATTTTTTCTGGCAACCCACCAACATTATGATGTGATTTAATAACGGCTGAAGGCCCCTTTACTGAAACAGATTCAATCACATCAGGGTAAAGTGTGCCTTGGACTAAAAAGTCTACTGCCCCAAGTTTCTTAGCTTCTTCCTGAAAGACTTCAATAAACTCATTTCCTATACACTTACGTTTTATCTCTGGATCTATTACACCTGAAAGCTTATTTAAAAATCTTTCTCCTGCTGCTATACCAACTACATTTAGGTGCATGTTTTCTTTATAAATTGTTAGGACTTCTGAAAACTCATTTTTACGTAGTAGGCCATTATCAACAAAAAAACATGTCAAGCGAGAACCTATAGCACGATCAACTAGGGCTGCGGCTACTGAAGAATCAACCCCACCAGACAAGCCACAAATCACTTGCCCGCCACCAACTTGCTCACGAATTGTCGCTATAGCTTCATCAATAAAAGAACTCATTGTCCAATCACGGTGACAGTGACAAATATCTAAGAAATTACCTAAGATCTGTTTTCCTTGTGGTGTATGAACAACTTCAGGATGAAACTGTAAAGCATAGTAATGATGTGTAGTGTCTTCAGCAGCACCTAGAGCGTTTTCTGTTTCAGCTATTGGAGTAAACCCTAGAGGAAGTTGACTAACATAATCTCCGTGGCTCATCCAAACAGACAAACGCTCAGGGAGGTTATTTAACAAGCGACTAGAAGTGGTTACATTAATTTCTGCTGCTCCATATTCACGCTGTTTGGATGGCGAGACTGTGCCACCTAAAAAGTAGGCAAGTAGTTGAAAACCATAGCAAATTCCCAGCACAGGTAAGCCTAGGTCTAAGACCGCTTTATCACAATGAGGAGCATCTGATTCATAAACCGAAGCAGGGCCACCAGAAAGAATTATTCCTTTAGGTTTTTTTGCTTTTATTTTCTCTATGGGCGTGTTAAAAGGTATAATTTCACAGTAAACATTTAATTCGCGAATTCGTCTAGCAATTAGTTGAGTGTACTGAGAACCAAAATCAAGAATCAAAATAATATCGGATTTGTTGCTCACAATGTTTGCTCTATAGTTAAAATACGGTGCAGAAGAACCTGACATTATAGAGGACAAACTAGTTAAGCTGCAAATAGAGCTAGATAAAAGGAAATTATGATCAGCCACGATAGGATATTTAAGGAACTATTAACAACATTTTTTATAGAGTTTTTAGAGTTATTTTTACCAGAGGTAGCAAAATACCTAGACAAAAACAGCATAGTGTTTTTAGATAAAGAGGTCTTTACAGACATAACATCAGGAGAAGTACATGAAGTAGATTTAGTAGTAAAAGGAAAATTCCTAGGTAGAGAAGCTTATTTTTTAATACACTTTGAAAATCAAGCACAATACCAAACAAAATTTGGAGAAAGGCTTTTTTGTTATTTTGCTAGACTTTTTGAGAAATACCGTTTACCAGTATATCCTGTAGTAATATTTTCATATAATAGCCCAAAAACAGCAGAATCAAGTAACTACAAAGTAGAATTTCCTGATCTAGAAGTATTAAACTTTAACTATCAAGTAGTACAACTAAACAGGCTAAACTGGAGAGATTATCTAAACCAAACAAACCCTGTAGCAAGCGCATTGATGACAAAAATGCAAATTGCAAAAGCTGATAGACCAAAAGTAAAGTTAGAATGTTTAAGAATGTTAGCAACATTAAAATTAAATCCAGCAAAAACAAAACTAATTTCTGGGTTTATTGATACA
>JAHFUF010000733.1 GCA_023265235.1 Blastocatellia bacterium | reverse complement strand
AAGAATGATAGCGGCTTTCCTAGTATCAGTCCAGAAAATTAACCTTTGTAGTTTACCTACTAGTTAGTGTATATTTCTAGTCATTCCTTATGAGTTTAATCAAACATAATTGTAGCCATTGTGATGCAGACCTAGAATTTCCTGAACAACTTTCTCGTGTTTGTTGTCCACAATGCCATAGCCAATTTTTAGTAGAAACCTACCAAGACATTGTTAGCTTAAAATGGCTAAAAGATGCTCCTTCCCTTCCTAAAATGGATTTATCTGACTCAAGTAATCGGGTACTTAGCTTAAGCGAGCAATTAAAAATCCTAGATCAAAAAATTTACGAAATAGACCGTAATGTAAAGCAACGGCGTAGTTCAGCGTCATCAAGTTTTTTAGTTGCGTTTATGTTTTTCTTTTTTGCCTTCTCAGGACTGCTAATTAACCGAATTGTAATAGCTGTTTGTTGTGGGACAATCTCCACTGCAATGATTTTGCTTACGGGAAGTACTTTACAAGAATCAGCACGTTCCCGTAAATCATTAGCCATTCTAGTTTATCAACGTGAACAACTTGCTCGTGAACTTAGTTTTAGCCAACCTAGGATGTTCTAGGATGTTCTAGCGTGTTTTAAACTAGCAGACATCTTTTATCCAAAAAGCCAACTCATTATTCTTGCCAAAAAACCTTTTTTTGGCTCTTCTTCTTTAGGTGTAGAAGCCGTTTGGGGCTGTATAAAAGTATTAGAAGGATCTTCCCAGCTTGGTGTTTGAGGTTTTTCTTCTTTAACGGGTATTTCTATAGCTTTATTGCTGGTATCTAGAGAGCCTGTAGACTGTTTTTCTGCAACAGCTTTCTTTAGCGCGTCAACTGTAAGTCCCCCCCCAACCATTGTTGCCATATCATCTACTGGTTTAGAGGCTGCTTGTTTTTCTGCAATAGCTTTCTTTAGCGCATCAACCGTAAGCCCTCCTCCAACTATTGTCGCCATATCGTCTACTGGTTTAGAGGCTGCTTGTTTTTCTGCCGCAGCTTTCTTTAGCGCATCAACCGTAAGCCCTCCTCCAACTATCGTTGCCATATCGTCATTTTTTTTCTCGTCTGACATTTGGACACCCCCACATTAACCCAAATATTTATTAATTTTATTAATATCGCCGCTATTTTTGCATAAACTTTCATGTGCAGCAAGCTAAGCACAAAGACAGCAACCTAAGCCCCTCTAATGTATATTTCCTCATAGGTGATTATGTGGAAAGCATAATCAATAGCTGATATTTTCCACATATAAACTATTTAGCCTAAAACATTAGTATTGTGACACCAAATTTTTCTCCAAGGAGTTTTTATGATTCGCAAATTAGGATATTATTGCTTAGTAGTAATGACGGTTATTTGTGTTATACGTCTAACTTATAAAGACCAAACCCTCCCTACCAAAAATATAAACAACTTTACCCCAACTATAGCAAATGCCTCCACTCAACCGATTAACTCAACTCCTTATGTAGAATCAATAGTTACTACCAAGAGTATCTCTACTAATTATTCTAGCAATGATACTACTATCAGCATAGATAGTAATGTTCCATTAACAGAAAACCAACCATTCAGTTGTGTTACCCCTACAAAACTTAAACTAATCAAAGAGACTTCTCTAGACCAATTAAAAGCCCAAGGTTGGCATCTCACTGACTATAAGTTAAACTCTTTGGAAGCAGACTTCGATAATAATGGTCTAAAAGACAAAGCCTTGTATATGGTTAAAGATGATGCTGATTCTTATGGAGAAAAAGAACAGGGCATATTTATAGTACTAACACAAAAACAATCTGCTCCTAAAATCTTTTATATGTCAAAGGGCGAAGGATGTATGGATCAAGGGATATATATAAGAAAATCAAAAGTTATTGAAGTATATGATTGCAAATTAAACTTGCAATATCCTGCAATAGAATTTTCTCGCTATCAAAGCTGGGGTGTTGAAACAATTTATTGGGATAAAGAACAAAGTAGGTTTTTAAGTATCTATACTGGTTTTTAATAAATTCCTTCTACTTAAAATAAGGGAGGTTAAAAATAGTCTCCCTTTTTGTTTAAATCCCGCCTACAAACCTGCCTGGATTAAGCATTTCTAGTGGGTCTAGTTTCTGTTTTATTGTCTTCATCAAGCCTATGCTAGCAGGAGGCGTTCCCCAACTATCTAGTTTGTTATGAAAAGTATCATCTTCTAAGACCAAACACCCTCCTGATTTTTCACAAACACTTCTCAAGTTTTTTATCATAGAAAGTATTTTAAGTTGTTTTTCCTTGTCTAAATTTAACAAAAGCTCATCACGATTAATAAAACCTCGTACTACGCCATTCCCAACATGTGCTAGCAAGGCAAAATCACTCACAACCCCAGACAAGGCTTTTTCTATTTCATTGACCAAATTAATAGATTTTGAAGGCAAACTGCTAGCATGAAATTGGCCTAATGATGGGTAGTTTTCGGCAAAGTCTACTACTTTTTGCCAACCTAAATATTGATTATCAGACGAATAAATACGAATAATATTTTCTGCCTTAATCATTGACCAAAACTCTTGAGTAGTCTCTATTTGATATTTGATTGCTTGAGAAGACCCTGTAAATTGAGCAGCTAAGACCCATTGCCCTTGTTTTATATCTAATTCAGGAAAACAAACTTGAGCGGTACGAAAATTAAGTAGTTCTAGTGCATTGGGCTGAAGTTTACTATCCAAAAGCTTTCTAGTAGCAGATTCTATTTCTGAGAAAGTAAACACACCTAATATTAGAGCTTCCTGAGCAGGTCTAGGTCGCAGCTTAAAGCTAGCTTCAACAATTATACAAAGCGTGCCAAAACTACCTGTATAAAGTTTCATTAGGTCATACCCTGCAACGTTTTTTACTACTTTTCCACCTGCTTTTGAGACTTGACCATCTGCTGTAACAACCTTTATCCCAATAAGCCAATCTCGTACCAGCCCACCAGCCAAACGCATTGGGCCGTGGCTACTAGTAGAAAGCACGCCTCCCACCGTCGCAGACTTGGCAAAAG
>JAHFUF010000732.1 GCA_023265235.1 Blastocatellia bacterium | reverse complement strand
GACTGTTTGACTAAATTGAAAAGTACCAGGAAAGAAAAGAGGAGCAGCAGGAACATTAGTAATATTAGAAAAATTCCTCTCTTGGTATTGGTAATAAACGTTGGCTGATAAATAAGTTAGCTTACTGTTTAGATTACGAATTTCAGAACGTCCGCTTACTTTGTCTCGATTAGAAAAAGGAAAGAACGCCGTAAACACTCCTGAGACACCAGCAACTCCAATGTTAGAAGCACGACGACGTTCATAAATTATTCGAGCAGATTGAAAGTCTGTAAAGAAAAATCTGTTAGTTAATTGAGTGCTACTACTATGATAGCCTGAGTTAATTACATTTGTAGCCTTATCGCTATCATCATTACTACCATTTGTTAAAGGCACAGAACCAGAATGATAGTTATCAAACCTGTCAAATCCTTGAGAAATGCGAAAAGCAAACTTGCGGCTAGCCCCAGTTAAATAGGCAGAACCTCGCCGTCCTGTTTCATTACCACTAAATAGGCCATTAAAGCCACCTCCAAAACGAAACCCTGATTCACGTAAATTAGGTGCAGTGTTAGTAATAATATTAATAGTTCCTGCTAGTGCATCAGTTCCATAAAGCACAGAACCACTACCACGCACAACTTCCACAGTTTTGATTTGATCAATGTCTACTAAGCCTATTTCAATGCCAGAATTGCTAGTAGAAGTGCGAGTATGATTAAGCCTTTCACCATCAACTAAGATCAGTACTCGATTACTATCTAGTCCACGAATCTTTGGACGAACTTGAAACGGCCCTTCACCAACTGTGGTAGTACCAGGTAATTGACGAAATATATCTCCAATAGTATTTAGATTACGTTCTGCTAAAGCTTTATTATCTATAATGGTTACAGGAACAGCAGTGTCTAGTAAAGAAGACTCTGTACGAGTAGCAGTCACGGTTACTTTTTCAGTAATTGTACCAGATTGTAAAACTATTTCTTTGGTTAAGTCTTGGTTTAGGACTAATTCATCTACAGTAGTAGAAAAACCTATATTACTAACACTAATTTTATAATTGCCACTAACTAAACCATCAAACTCAAACCTGCCATTGCTATCTGAACTAATTTCACGTTCAAGGCCAGTAATTTTTTGTCTTAAACTAACCCTAGCCCCATTAATTGCTGCACCAGTTTGATCAACAACTACGCCATTAAAAGAAAACTGCGTTGTTTGTGCCATTACAGACAAATTAAATGTATGGCTGGTAGGGTGAAATAAGGTGAAAAGGGTAGCTAGTAAAATAATGCGATTCATATTTTCCATAAACCTGATAAAAATATCATTACCATAGTTTTGACAGGAAAAACTATGGTGATGGTTGAGTAAATACTCATTCAATCTATATGCTAATCTGAAGGAATAATGTATCGGTTGATATTAATTTTGAAAATCAATATCAATTTCAATTGCATACCAAAATACTAGACTTATAGAAAATGTCAATAGCTAAAAAGCAGATTTTTTGCGGATTTATTTTTCTGGTAAGAAAATAATTTTGAAAATGAAAATGAAAATCAAATTTAAATCCATTTTATTTTTTAATTCGTAGGTTAATGGTAAGAAAGAAAAAAATGGCTCTTTTGTTTTCTTGTAGTAAACCATTAACTCGCAACCTATTGATAGTATTGAACCTATATTTTTAAGTTACATTTTAGGCTTTACCAAAAGAAATCCAGAAGAGCCAAAAATCTTATATTGTAAATTTTCAGGAGAATTATAAATTTATGTTAAAGACAAAAAAAATGTTAGTTGCAGCCTTTTTAGTTATAAGCACGTTGCTAGTAGGAATAGGTATGGCCGAAGAACCAGTAAAAGTTGGTGGTCAGCCAATGTATGCCAATAAAACCATTGTAGATAATGCAGTAAACTCAGCAGATCACACCACTTTAGTTGCTGCTGTCAAAGCAGCAGGTTTAGTTGATACACTAAAAAGCAAAGGCCCCTTTACTGTTTTTGCTCCTGTTAATGCAGCATTTAGTGCTTTACCAGCAGGCACAGTAGATACTTTGCTTAAGCCAGAAAATAAGGATAAATTAACAGCTATTCTTACTTATCATGTTGTAGCAGGTAATCTTAATGCTAAAGCCTTAGAAGCAATGATCAAATCTGGTAAAAACAAGCTTAAGACTGTTCAAGGTGGTGAGTTAACTCTAGTTAGAAATGGCGATAACATTATTGTTAGAGATGCTAAAGGTGGTGAAGCTAATATTACTGTTACTAATGTAACTCAATCTAATGGAGTTATTCATGTTATTGATAGAGTTCTTTTACCCTAGCTAGCATACTATTTAGAGCTTATAGAACTACTAAGTTCTGAATATTTTGTTTTTCATGCAAGTGGTCAAATAGTAAACCATCTCTTTGGCCACGTTTTTTAATGCTATAAATGTTATAAACATATTTTTACTATGGATAAATCACAACCTACAGAATCGCAAGAAATTAAAGAAAGAGAAAATCTATCTTTTACCTCATTGTCTAATGAGGGTTCAAAAATAATTTCACTGGACAACCCTACAATCAGTAGAATGAAAAGACGTGAGTTACTCAAGCTTATCCCTGTTGTTGTCAGTAGTCTTTCAATACCAATGTTTGGTGAAAGTTTAATAAAACAAGGGCTTAATTTTAGTGATTGGTTATCAGAAAAACTCTATAACCCTTACAAACTAGCAGAATCATTTGCTGACAATAAAGTAACTGCTTTAGAGAAATTTCCTTATAACACCTATGATAAACATGACCCAGAAATAGATTTAGAAAACTGGAGTTTGAGTGTTGAAGGCTTAGTAGAAAAAGCAGGTGAATATAACCTAAAGCAAATAAAAACTTTACCCAAATATATACAAAATGTACAGCATATTTGCATTGAAGGATGGGATGTAATAGGTAATTTTGGCGGTGCAAAACTAGCAGATTTTCTTAAATTGGTTGGTGCTGACCCTAAAGCAAGGTTTGTTGAAGTAGTTTGTGCAGATTATTACTACTCGTCTTATGATATGGCTAGCTGTTTACATCCGCAAACTT
>JAHFUF010000731.1:467-3056 GCA_023265235.1 Blastocatellia bacterium | reverse complement strand
AGTACTTTCGCCTTTAATACCGCTAATGGAAAGAAAAGCAGTGCCACGATATTCTTCCATTTTAGGCGGGCCAGAAATTAATGTGCGAATGAGGCTTAACAATTCTCCTATGTCAGATTTATTAATATCTCCACGTTCTGCCATAAGATTATCCTTTTCAACAGTGCCCAACGATAAGTCGTTGGGCTATCGTCTAATTAGTTATTTTTGTGCTGGTTGTGGTAGTTCAGCCACAAGCCTTAGAGAAACAGTTAATTCTTCTAGTTGGAAATGTGGTCGCAAAAAAGTAACAGCTTTGTAACAACCTGGTTTTCCAGCTATTTCTGCAACCTCAATACGCGCTTCACGTAGCGGATATTGTGCTTTTAGTTCTTGACCAGCACTATCATCAAGTAATACATAGTTACTTATCCAACGATTAAGAAAATCTTCACAATTCTTGCGCGACATAAAAGACCCTATCTTGTCCCGCATCATTGATTTAAGATAGTGAGCAAACCTTGATACAGCAAAAATATACTGTAACTGTGCTGATAGACGAGCATTAGCATTAGCAGCATCTGTGTCATATTTTTTGGCTTTATTAGTGGATTGCGCACTAAAGAAAGCTGCATAATCTGTATTTTTACAATGTACTAATGGAATAAACCCAAGGTCAGCAAATTCCTTTTCACGTCTATCAGTAACGGAAATCTCTGTTGGACATTTTAGTGCTACTTCCCCTTCATCTGTGCGGAAAGTATGTGTTGGTAATCCTTGAACTAATCCGCCACCTTCTACACCACGAATTGCTACTGTCCAATAATATTTTGCAAAAGCTTCTGTCAGACGTGTTCCAAAAGAATAAGCTGCATTACCCCAAAGATATTTTTTATGATCTGTTCCATCAACATTTTCAGTAAAGTTAAAGGTTTCTGTTGGAACAGTATCTACTCCGTAAGGTAAACGCATTAAGGTATGAGGTAGGCAAAGCCCTACATAGCGTGAATCTTCTGATTCACGAAACGATCGCCATTTAACATATTCAACGCGGTCAAAAATCTTAGCTAAATCTCTAACTTCAGCTAATTGTGTAAAATCATCCCAGCCAAAAAGCTGAGATGAAGCAGCAGCAACAAATGGCGCGTGAGCAGCAGCAGCAACATTTGAGATTTTTTCTAACAAAAACATATCTTGTGGATGGTTACTAAATTCATAATCACCAATCAACGCACCATAAGGAGCACCACCAAATGTTCCATATTCTTCTTCATAAAGCTTTTTGAAAAGTGCTGATTGATCAAACTCTACAGCACGTTCTAAATCACGTAGTAAATCTTTTTTTGATACATTCATAACACGTATCTTAAGCATAGTGCTGGTTTCACTTTCAAATACTAAGTGGTGCAAGCCACGCCAGGAGGCTTCCAATTTTTGAAAATCTTCTGCATGCATAATTTCATTCATTTGAAGTGAAATAAGTTTGTCAATTTGAGCAATACGATTATTAATCATTGCTTCAATGTCTTTAGAATAGACCATTTCGCCTTGCATCACTTGTTGGACAAACTCAGAGACAAGATCTTTAGCTATCTCTTTTTGAGATTCGTCCCGAGCCAAACGGCCTTCAGAAATGATCTGATTAAGCAAACTAACTTCTGTTGTTTGTTCAGAAGTTGTTGTTAACGGTTGTTGACTTTCTAAAACCTTACTCATGGTTTGTCTCCTTTTACACCTTATCTTGCTTTTCCAAGCCAAGATCCTTGCTCAATTGCGCTTGTTTATTAGTATTCTGAACAATGTCTTGTAGTAGCTCACCTAACCTATCGTTACCATCCATTTTGGAGAGCAAATCAGAAAGCTTATGGCGGGCTTCAATCATTTTCTTTAATGGTGTGACTTGTTGAACTACACGATCTGGGCTAAAGTCTTCCATTTCTCTAAAATTCAGTTCTACATTCATTTTAGAATCATCATCAGTTAATTTGTTTTCTACAGAAAAAGCTAAACGAGGTTTCATCCCTGCCATTACTTGATTGAAGTTATCCCTGTCAGTTTCAACAAATTTTCGATCTTTTAATTTTGGAAGCGGTTCATTTGGTTTGCCAGAAAAATCGCCCAAGACACCAACAACAAGCGGAAGTTCTTTCATTTCAATAGCACCACCAATTTCAACATCATAAGTAATATGCACACGCGGTGCTCGTACACGGTCAAGTTTATGTTGCAGGCTTTCTTTTTTAGGCATAAAAATTTTATCCTTCCTTAGAGAGTATTTAGAGAGTATTAAATGTAAATCAACCTACATTTTTGTAGCTAAGCTTAATACAATTTTTTGGGAAAATACTCTCAGTTATTAAAGGTTTAACTCATCTGACTTACTACCTGCAAATTCATTGCCAAAATCAACTTTTTATCCCTAGTGTTTCCCGTACTTGGCCTAATATCTCGTTATTCTTTATAACTTCCTCTAACCATTGATCTAATGGCATTTCACCCCACTTAATAGCCCGTTCTATAAGAAAAGCTACTGGGCTATGAGGCTCTGTTTTATGAAAATATTCCGCCACTTCTTTTAATCTTTGTAAAGCATCACCCCGTGATCTAATT
>JAHFUF010000731.1:0-457 GCA_023265235.1 Blastocatellia bacterium | reverse complement strand
TCCTGTAGCTGCTGCAAATACTGTAGTGTACAGTTGCTCAGTAGGTGAGGATTTTTCCATCTTTTCTGTTAATTCTGTTAAGTTTGGTGAAGTACTATTAGGCGGAGACGTGTTTGTAGTAGCTACTATTGGCTGTTTACCTTTGTAGATTTTTTCTATCAAGCTACGAATGTCTTCTAGGGATTTTTTTAATACTCCTAAACCTGGTGTTTGTGAGGCAAACCTTTCATCCATCAACTTATCAAGGTCTAAATAAGCCTGCCAACAGTCATTAAGCAAATTATAATTTGTCTGATAAAAACTAATTGAGGATGTGTTTTGAGCTTTACGCCATTTTTCTGATGTTATCTTGTTTTCTTTTGATGCTTGTTCCTTTAATTCATCAATATGACGTAACTCTTCAGAGCTTAAACTATCTGTTTTTTCTGGTATATCAAAGAATTTGGACTCTTCATAC
>JAHFUF010000123.1 GCA_023265235.1 Blastocatellia bacterium | reverse complement strand
AGATTGTTATTACGCAAAAGTTGATGGTCAATACGTCCTAAAACAACTTGAGAGTCATTAGTAGTACTGAAGCTTTCTTCTGGGGCAACACTTATTAATGCTTGTGCTCCAGGAGTGTTGCGTACATTTTGAGCATCAAGGCTAGAAAAGAATACTCTTACAGGTTGATTTACTTTTTGGAAATCAAGAGCAGTAAAGAAGAAAGTTTTGTTTTTTACAATTGGGCCACCAACTGAACCACCAATTTGTTGTTGACGAGCTAGACCTTGGCGATCAAAAGCATCTGGTGCTGTCAAGGTTTCGTCACGAATCAGATAAAAAGCTGAACCATGAAATTCATTTGTACCTGATTTAGTGATTACATTAACAACTCCACCTGTAGAGCGACCAAACTCTGCTGAATATGTATTACGGGCAACTTGGAATTCTTGAATTGCTTCTTGGCTAACTGTAGGAGCAAAACCAGAACGCTCACCACCACGAATACCACCAAAGAAGGGTTGATTGTAGTCTGCACCATCAATGTTAATGTTGATGTTGATACCACGTTGACCTGATACAGATAAACCATTACGGGTAGGTTCAACAGAAACCGCTGGTGTTAATAGTAAAAAGTCTTGGAAACGACGACCGTTAGCAGGTAGTTCGCGAATCTGCAAGTCATTAACAATTTGTTGGGCAGAAGTACGAGTAGGTTCAAGGTTTAAGTCTGATGAGTTAGCTCCATTGACTTCAATTACTTCAGCAGTTTCTGCTACTGTTAAATTAAAGCTAGCATTTACTGAACTCCCCAATGTTACTAAAATGTCTTGAGATGCAGGAGCAAACCCATTAAGTTTAACTGTAACTTCATAAGGGCCTGATGGTAGTAGCGGTACTACATACAAGCCTCCATCGTTACTTACTGCTTCACGGGTGTAATTTGTGTTTAAGTTACGAACAGTTACTTCTGCTCCGCCTAAAGCGGCGCCTGTTGAATCAAGTACTTGTCCGGTGATCTGACCGCCTGTTGCTGAAGACTGTGCCAAAACAATTCCTTGTAAAGAGCAAAAAGTCGCAAGTAACAGAAGGACTGATACAGCTAAGCGTGCTAGGGTACTAGTTCCCCATAGTTTAGCTGAGAACATAATTTCTCCTCCTCTGAATCAAAAAAGGTAGAACAATCTTTTAATTATTTTGAAACCCTGGAAATTTTGTTGTTTAATTTTGTTGCTTAACTATGTTTTGAAGTAAAAAGCCGCTTTTATTATATTAGTATCAATTAAAAAGGTCGAGTAACAAAAGCATTAAATGGTTAATTAAGTGTAAGTAAAATGTTAGCTTTGAGCAAATAAAATTGTTATATAAGCTAAAAAAAGTATTTTTACTAAAAATATACTAGAAATATACTAGAAGGATGCTTGAAGAAAGACTAGGGGGTTAGCGTAATCGAGGGTACTGAGCTAGGTGTCACAACTGCCGGGTTGTTTTGAGACCTAGCTCAATAACAGATTTTGATTAAAACCTCTCAGGAAGTAACGCGAAAAATGTTTTTGGATTGGAGAGAGGTTTAGAGGAATTTTTCCGGGAGTTTTTTAATTTTCCTAACCTCTAGGAATTAAACATCTCAGAGAATGTGTAGCAATATCAGTTATATATACTCGCCCATCACTACTAACACCAATTCCCGATGGTTGCTGGAACTGAGCTAGTAGTGCTGCCCCATCTACTTGCCCTTGCTTAAGTGAGCCTGCTACTTGAGTAATTACTCCTCTAGGGGTAATTTTTTTTATTGTATAGTCACCCACATCTGTTACCCAGCAATTTCCTTCTGAGTCAACAGCAATTCCTACAGGGTTTTGTAAAAAGGCATTACTACCATCAGGAGGCGTAATATCTGCACCAGCTAAGGTGCCAACTTTTTGTAATTGAGTAATATAACGTATAGCACTATTATCTGCATCAACTACATAAATATTTCCAGAATTGTCAATTGTTATAGCACTAAGAGTCCCAAACCTAGCTTGTGCGCCTGTTCCATCCCAAAGACCAGATTCCGCGCCTCCAGCCCAGGTAACTACACTGCCAGTTCGACTAATTCTACGAACCCTATAACGATCGACTGCAAAAATATGACCAGCAAAGTAAGCAACATCCCTAACTTCTTCAAATGCTGCTGTAAGTGCAGTTCCTTCAGCATATTTTTTTAACCCAGAACCCGCTAGTGTAGAAACTTCTAGGTTACCATCAATTTGCCGAATTAAATTATTACCAAAATCAGCAATGTATAAATTACCATCTGTATCAAAAACTAACCCGCGAGGGTTTAAGAAAGCTGCTAATGGTGCCAAGCCATTTTGAAATACACTAGTGGTTTTACCACCAGCTATTGTAGTTACTTCACCCCCTACACCAACGCGACGTATAGCATTATTACCAAAATCAGCAATAAACACTGAGCCTTGGCGACTAATAGCAATACCATTAGGGCGGTTAAACTTGGCATTTTCTCCGGTTGAATCAATAAATCCCGCGCCTAAACCACCAGCAATTGTAACTACTTCATATTCCACAACAAACTCCTTAAGTTTAATTATTCTAAATGTAGAGCTAAAATGTTTTGTCTAGTTTATCAGAAAATAATCACTAAAACTTGCTTTACAGCTATTGTCAAGTTAGTCTAAAAAAATTGTTTAATGACAACCCCTTTGTCTTAATTATCAAGGTTTTTGATAGTATGGGTTTGTCACTTTCAATAATATCTTAGTTGGTTTTCCTGGAAGTAGGTTAAATTATGTCAAGAACAGGTGATTTTCGAGTAATTATTTTTCTTGGTATTATTGCCACAGTTTATGTTTTAGCTGCTGCAACAGTTGTTCGAGTCCTATTAGCTAAATTTGGTTATTTAAGGTTAGCCAATCGACCTTGGGAGATATTATTGCGTAGGGTAGTTTTAATACTAGCTTTTTTAGGGGTTTTTTGTTTTATCTATGGTTTTATTGAGCCTTATTGGTTGTATGTTTCTTACGTTAAACTAACTAGCACTAAACTTCCTAGCGGCTCAAAGCCATTAAAAATAGCTCATTTTTCTGACCTACATAGCGATCCAACTCCACGTTTAGAAAATAAGCTAGTAGATACTATTGCTATAGAAAAACCAGACATAATTGTTTTTACTGGAGACACAATTAATTCTCCTGAAGGACTGGCCGTAGCAAGAGAGGTTTTTTCCAAACTGGCTAAAATAGCTCCAACTTATGTTGTCAAAGGTAATTGGGATAGTTGGTTTTGGTATAACCTAAATTTATTTGGTGAAACTGGAGTCAAAGAACTTAAGTCAAGTAGCGAGAAAATTACTATAAACAACCTTCCTATTTGGATTACAGGAGTTCCAGTAGGGCAAACAAATCAAATACCTTCACTAACCAAGAAAATTCCTAGCGAAGAATTCTCAGTATTTTTGTATCATTACCCAGATGAAATAGAAAATATTGCTGGGCAAAAAGTGGATTTATATTGTGCTGGACACACTCATGGAGGACAAATCGCACTTCCTTTTTATGGTGCTTTAATTACCTTTTCTAAATTTGATAAAAAATATGAAGCAGGGCTTTATCAAGTTAAAAATACTTGGCTTTATGTTAATCGTGGAATAGGAATGGAAGGTGGTAACACACCACGAATAAGGTTTTGTGCTAGACCAGAGGTTACTATAATAGAGGTTCACCCAGCTAGCTAAGGGTATTTTTTGTAAATAACTAATAATTAGCGCAATTGCCCTCGGTTTTGTAAAGAAATACGTGCTAGTGGTTGAATAGACAATTCTGGTGCTAATTCTTGATAGGAAAGTACTGCTAGGGTGCGAAATTCTAGTTCTGCAATACGACGTACAAAACGACGAATTTCTTGGTCTGTTACAATTACAGGCTGTTGAGCAGTAGGAGGTAGGTTGCCTATTTCACGGCGAAATGCAGCTAGGATATCTTGGGTAATTGCAGGGTCAAGCGCGATATAAGTTCCTGAAGAAGTACGACGAATTGCTCCACGTATTGCGTCTTCAATTTCTGGGTCAAGCACATAGACAAAAAGTATTGGATTGCCGGCTGTGTATCGGAAACTAATGTAGCGTTTTAGGCTAGAACGCACATATTCAGTCAACATGATTGTGTCTTTTTCTACACGTCCCCATTCGCTTAGTGACTGTAAAATGCTTTTCATATCGCGAATAGACATTTCTTCTTGAACTAAACGCTGAAGTACTTCAGTTAATTGGTAGATAGAAATAACCTTAGGCACAGTTTCTTGTACTAGGTTAGGAATTGCTCTACTAAGGACACTAAGAGTGTTTTGGATTTCTTGAATACCAATAAATTCATTAGCATAACGTTTTAAGAACCCTGTTAAATGAAGTAGGATAACTTCTTGTGGTTCCCAAACTACAAGTCCAGCATTTTTAGCCTGTTCTCTTTGTTCCATTGGCACCCAAGAAGCAGGTTTACCAGTTGCAGGGTTTTTAATGTCAATGCCTTTTAAGCCATATACTCTAATATTTTCTGAACCATCATTAACTAGTATGTGTCCTGGAACAATCTTACCAACCTCAATAGGAACTTCTTTTAGTCGGAAAAGATAGCTATTTTCTGGTACAGGAGCATTGCCAGTGACTTGTACACCAGGGAATATTACGCCTAGCTCTTGATAGAGTAATTGTCTCATTTTAGGTACTAGGTCGCTTAAAAATTTTCCTTCCTGATTAAGGTCAATTAGAGGAGTGAGATCTTTACTTACTTCTACAGCAATTGGGACAGTTAAAGAAATTTGTGGGTCGCGACTTTGTTTTTGTTTAATTTCGTCTTTTTCTTTAGCTGTTTCAGCCGATTCACCTATTACTGGAATACCATTTTTTATTGTGCTATAAGCAATACCACCAGCAGCAAAGGCCATAATAAAAAAGGGAATAGATGTGCTTGGATTGACAAAGAAAAATGTTATACCAAATATGACCAAAATAGCTGCTGAGATAGCTACAGCTTTAGGTTGAGCAAGGATTTGTTGGCTAATATCTTTACCAATGTTAGAGTTACTATCTTCTGTTGTTACACGAGTAGTTACAATACCAGCAGACACAGCAATTAAGAGGGAAGGGACTTGTGCAACTAATCCATCACCAATTGTCAAAATTGTATAAATTTTAACAGCCCTAGACATATCCATCCCACGCATTAAAACGCCAATAGTAAGCCCACCAATAATATTGATTAAAGTAATAATAATGCCTGCAATAGCATCACCTTTAACAAACTTCATTGCTCCATCCATTGAGCCGTGTAGTTGAGATTCGCGTGCTAGTGCATTACGGCGACGGCGTGCTTCAGCCATATCAAAAGCCCCAGCGCGAAGGTCTGCGTCAATGCTCATTTGTTTACCAGGCATTGCATCAAGGGTAAAACGTGCAGCTACTTCAGAAACACGTTCTGAGCCTTTAGTAATAACTAGAAAGTTGACTATAGTGATAATTAGAAAAACTACGCCACCTACTATGATATTGCCACCAACTACGAACTTACCAAAAGTTTCAATTACTGCTCCAGCGTCACCTTGTAAAAGGATTAAACGAGTAGCAGCAATAGAAAGACCTAAGCGAAATAGAGTTGTAAGTAGTAAAATGGTTGGATATGAAGCTAATTGTGTTGGTTCAGATATGTAAATTGAGACCATTAAAATAGCAAAAGCTAAAGTCAAATTAGCCACTATAAGGAAGCTAAGAAAAAATGTTGGTACAGGTAAAATCATTAATGTTAAAATCATTAAGACTAATATTGCCATTACAATATCGCTGTATTGGGTAATTACTCCTGCAACATTGCCAGCCAATAATTCAGCCTTGATTTCCTTAAAAGACCTAAGCAGATCATCAAGCACAGTTAGCTCCTTATGGTTAAGAAAATTTTTTGAATGGGGTGGAAAAATTTAGTCAGATTTTAACGGTTTAATTAGCAAATCGCTACAAAAATAGTCACTAAACCAAACATCAAGTTTAAAAATAGATATTATCAGGAATAACAAAATGTAGGGGCGAACTGTTCGCCCTCTTTGTCTGATGTTTAAGAAGGGCGATCACATAGGTTCGCCCCTACGATAATTAATATTTTAAATATTTGGTTCTTGACCTTGATCAATTTGGTTTTGTAATTCTTTAATTAGTTCATTAATACCTACAATAATTGCTCGTGCTCTATTAGCTGCGGGGTCATTTTGTTTAGGATCAAGTTCTACAGCTTTTTTTAAGTCTTCACTAGCAGACTTGAAATCAGCTTGTTTTAAGTAGATTTCTCCGCGATTAACATAAGCAGATATATCAGTTGGATCCAGCTTAATAGCTTCGCTTAGTTCTATTAATGCTTCATCATATTTAGCTTCAGCCGTTAGCACTGTACCTAGAGCAGAATGAGCTAATGCATTCTTTTTATTTAGTAGAACCGCGCCACGAAAAAGGTCTTCTGCTTCAACTCGTCTACCTTGTTGGTACATTAATACTCCAACAGCAATGATAGCGTCAATATCAGAATCTTTCATGCCAGAAATTTCTTGTAGTGTAATTTTTCCTTCTACTACATCAGATAAGTAGTTTAATCCTTCACGAATTTTTTCTTCATCAGTTAGATTGATATTTTCCAGAGGATTAGGTATCCCTGTCATTTGTTGCCTCCATAGTGGTTATAATTTGTTGCAAAAATAAAATTTATCTATGATTAACCTGTAGAAAAACTGTATAAACAAATAGCTAAAAATATTTGTAACCCTAAAATTAGCACCTATTAAGATTACTCTAAGAACTTTTAATAGGGTGGAAAAGCATTTCTAAAATGTAGATTGTTTTTACAGGACTTTATTTTGTATAAGAAGCAGATATTTTAAGCTATAGCTAAGACCCAAGCAAGTAAGATTTTTGTTTCTTAGCCGTAGTTAGCAATTATAGTAATACTTGTTAATTCTTAGAGAAGAACTACTGAGAAAAGTTCTGAAAATTACACTTTATTGACTAGCTTTTTTTAAAAGGGGTTTAGATGTTTCCCTTGGCTTGTAAGCAGTGGTGTTTAAGGCGTTTTTCTTTTTTTTGTCTAATTGTAAATGTACAGATTTAGTTTGTGACAAAGCACTCTCAGCATACTGACGTGCTTGTTCAGCACTTATATTTCCTATGTAGTAATCTTTTAGCCCATAGCGAAAACCATTAAACCTCACTAAATTGGAGGATTTAGTAGGATCCTCTGGTGGCAATTCTCTTTCTACTCTAGCGATCATATCGTTAACTTCACTTAATGCTTGTTCTACTAAAATAGGAGTGTCAGTAACAGTAGCTTCATTAACAGGTTTTACTTCTACGCTAGCTGGTGAGAGGTTTTGAATTATATTTAACGAATTTAATCTCAAAGAAGAAGAAAAATTATCATATGCTTTAGCAACTAAGTTTTTTTGTAACATACATAGCCCTATAGCTATAACAATAAAACTAGCCAAATAAACTCTTTTAGGAATAGTTTTACTAAATTTTGAAATATGTGTAGCTAAGTCTGATAAATGAGATGTTGCTTTGATAACTTTTTGATATTTTGGTGTAAAAAATGAAAATAAATAAAAAGTATTTATATTTTGTTTAGAAATTTGTTTTTGTAATATTTTAACTGAATTATTAACTGGGTTATTAACTGAATTACTAATAGGCTGAACTACTTGTTCTTTAAGGGTTTTCTGCAAACGGTCGTTTGGCATTGCTTGCTCAATAGAACTTGTTTCTAATGTCACAAAAGCAGGTAAAGAATAGTTGGTTATATTATATTTTTTGTCTTCATTAGATAAAGTATCAGATAAGTTATTTAACGGAGTAGTTAAATACTTATTAATAGGTTTATTTGAAATACTATTTAAAGAAATATCTAAAGAGCTATCTAATAAATCATCTATTGAATTATCAATTAAAGTATCTTCTACTGAAGGAGCAGGCAAGTTTGGATATAAAGGCTGCGTTCTATCTAGAGCGAAAATTGATTCTATCTTGGTTATGGCTATATCGCTTTGGCTAAGGCTAGGTTTAAGGCTCGTAGTAGAAGTACGGATACTTTTCTTATAAGCCTGTTTTAGTGCTTTGCGCATTTCATCTACCGATTGATAACGGTCTTGGGGTTCTTTTAGAAGTGCTTTAATGATAAAGTCTTGTATTGCCGATGGGATATAAGTAGGTAGAGGATCAAATCGATTTTCAAGAATGGCTCGTATTAGTAAAGGTAACTTGGTTTGTGGGAAAGGCAGTTTCCCTGCTAGTAAACGGTAGAAAATAACCGCTACAGCCCATAAATCTGCTTGTAAGTTATGATTACCAAAAAAAGACTCTGGAGGCATATAAGCAGGAGTACCTGCTACCATAGAGCTTTCTGTATTGGAGCGCAATATTTGTGCAATGCCAAAATCAGCAAGTCGTGGGACTTCGCCTTGAAGTAAAATGTTGTCGGGTTTTAGGTCGCGATGAATAATCTTTTTACTATGTAAATGCTCTAGTCCAGCTAATATTCCACTAGTCATTTCTATAGCTGTTTCTAAAGAAATATCATTGTGTGTTTTTAACCAATTACTTAGTGAACCATCAGGAGCATATTCACTAACTATTACAATTTGACCTTGATAAATATTGGCTTCAATAATTGGTAGGACATTAGGATGGCCACTAGCTTGTACCCAAAGGTTTGCTTCTCGTCTAATTACTTCTATATCAAATTCGTCATTAAGCGGGAGTTTAACAGCTACTTGTGTTGTAGTAATAGTAGTACGACGCTCTGCCAACCAAACAATCCCATAAGCACCACAGCCCAACTTGCTAATTAAGGTGTAAGGACCAACTTGGTTTCCAGCAAGTATCATATTGCCTCCAAAGTTAGCTAACCGAAACTAAGAATTCTTGGAAGAGTTTTTATAAAGGCGGGTAACTATTAATAGCTCTTCCAAGAATTTTTACGAGATCTGTAAAACAAGCTTAGATAATATAATTAAGCTGTTTGTACTAATGAAACAGGTACCAAGTAGTAGTTTTGTACTCCTATAGGTAATGCTGAACCACTAAGGGATTTAAATGCCTCACGTTGTGTTTGATTAAGACCACATAAAGAAGCTAGTCCATCAAGGTTATCTCCTAATTTTTGATAGACTCCTAAAACATCAGGTAAACCGCCAGAATTAAGTGTGCTAGTTGCAGCTGCCAAAGTTGCTAATGCATCTTTTACTTGTAGGTTTGTTGCTGGAAGTTGTTGGAATAGAGCAGTTAAATTTGCTAAGTTCACACCATAATTAGCGCGTCTAGCAGCATTAGCAGGGTTAGCATAATAACTAGTCAATTGTTGTTGAGTTTGAGGTGAATTGCTTGCTACATCTAGATATCGTCTTACACCTGCTGTATCGCTAAATGCTACTTGAGGTGCTGTGCCAACTGGGACTGGGAAACCAGTATTAAAGAAAGCTGTTAGGCTACGACCATTGCCTAGAGGCACAATAATAGCTTGTAACTTATCAGCAGAATTTGGTTGGTAATCTATAGGTCCCTTAACATCATTGAGATCTAACCCAATAGTTTTTAGATAGGCATTTACACTTGCCCCAAAAGTTTGTGCTGGATTAGCTTGTGCTGCTGATAAAGGAGTATTACGAACATTGTCAAAGTTGGTTAATGGGAAACCTGCTGCCATAGCTTGTGCTCCAGTAGGAGGTGTTTGAGGGGCAGGTGTAATAGGTGTTCCAGCTACTGGTAAAAGGTTAGTATCATAATTAGACGCACCAATCTCTAACATACCTGTTCCTATATTAACCATATTTTTCTGAGTTGGGTTTAAGTCGCAGGCAGAGCTTAAAGCACGATAAGCATTAGCTACTTGAGCATAAAGTGCTCTTGGGTCAGGAGCAGGAGCATTAACATCAGATAATGTGTTATATGCGGT
>JAHFUF010000730.1 GCA_023265235.1 Blastocatellia bacterium | reverse complement strand
TGTAAGCATTTCATAAGCAATTACTCCCATTGAATAAATATCAGACTTAGCCGTAGGTTTACCCTCCATTATCTGTTCTGGTGCCATATAAGCAGGCGTTCCAGCTATTTGAGTAATTTTAGTTTTTTCATCAGAAGATTCTTTAACTGTTGCAATACCAAAGTCTATTATTTTCACAAACTCATCTGAGTTTTTAAAATAAAGCATTATGTTATCTGGTTTAAGATCTCTGTGATAAACATTAGCCTTGTGAATCGCTGTGAGTGCACAACCAACTTGTTTTAGGATATTTGCGCTACGTTGTAAATCCATCCCGTAAGGGTTTCGCGTAGCTAAATCTCGTAGAGGTTCACCCTTAACATATTCCATTACTATATAAGGTCTACCATCTAGCAAAACTCCTGATTCTTTACCTGCTACTACTCCTTGATGCTGGATTTTATTTACAATCGCTTGAGCTTCTTTGCTAAATTTGTTGCTTATCCATTTGTCGTTGATTAAGCCTTGATGCAAAATTTTGACTGCTACATATTTTTCATCTTCCTTAATTGCTTTTGTATCCAATGCTTTATAGACAACACCAATTCCACCTTCGCCTAGTTTATCTTTTTCTAGGTCTGATATTATGTAGCGATTGTTTATTGTTAATGTGCCAAGTTGCTGATTTTGTGGTACAACAGATTGCAAATTAACAAGCTTTTCTAATGATTGAGTAAGTTGTTTAGCTTCTGCTAAAAGTAGTGTTTCTACCTCTCCTATCAAAGTAATATCCTGAGCGCAAGCCTGCCTAAGATAACTAGATTGTTCTTCTTTTGGTAACTTAGCAACAACCAAAAACAACTCTTTTACTTTCTGATATCTTTCTTTTGAAACCACAAATTAATCCTAGGTAGTTATCTTAGGTTATCTATTGTCATCCAAAGTAGCCCATTCACCAGATTGGATAAAACTAGCCCAATAATAGGGATGTTGATGCTTTGGGTTTTTGAGAAATTCAAGACGAACTTTACGTAAGGCAGACGAACGGCCTTCACCAGCTTTTAGTGCTTTGTAATATTGAACCATTAAGTCACTAGTACCTTCATCATTAATTGGCCATAGACTCATTACTTGTGTTTGACTACCAGCAAGTACTAGGGCGCGGCGCAGTCCATAAATGCCTTCGCCTGTTTTTACATCGCCAACTCCTGTGTCACAAGCTGAAAGCACCACTAGATTTGTTCCCCAAAGATTTAAGTTAGTGGTTTTTAGTGCTGTAAATATTCCTTGGTCTTCTTTGCCTTGTTGATGGATGTTTGCTCCTGCTAATACTATTCCTGAGCGTAGCAAAGGGTTTTGCATTTGGGCATTGGAGTCACCTGGTTCTATACCAAAAATCTCTCCTTTAGGGTTACGGTTGTTTGGCTCTGATTGCACAGCTAATTCTTCATTCAAAAAGAAGCCATGTGTAGCAATGTGAAGGATTGATGGCGCGTTGACCTTACTTAATGCTTCTTCTGTAGCTTGTTTTTGTAGCAGCAATTCTCCTGTAGGAAATAGTTCTTTGATTTTTTTAGCTTCTATTTCTGTGGCTGGCAGTGGTCGAAATCCTATGGTATCAAATATTGAGCTTCCTTCTTTAATCTGTCTAGTTTCAGTAATAGGGCCAAAGTCTGGGTTTCCAATGATTACAGGGGATTGTTGGCTATCTATTTTGGTCTGAAGCCTAAGCAAATCTCTACCACTAGCCAAATATGATATTTCATAGTTTTCTACCAGATAATTACCTTTTTCATCAACAAGTGCTTCAAATGGAATTAGGTTTAATACTCCGTCTGGTGAGACAAGTAGCCTTTTTTTGTCTCCAATGAGTACACGAACAGGCTTCATTACTAGCTGATCTAGTGTTTTAGCTGCTGGCTTTACCTGCTTTTCTATACTTGCTTTGGGATTAGGTAAAACTGTCCTTAGCTTTGAGATAGCTTGCTCAATTACTTCAGCTTTTCCTAAGTCTGCAAACAATGGCTCTCCGTTATTTGCTAGTACATATACCGCGTAATGCTTATTGCCTTTATTATTCTTGGCATCATATTGCTGATAAGAAATAAACTCTACCAGCACAGCATTATCAGGAATTGATTTCTGAACTCCATCAAGGGTAATAGGTTGGGACAGTGTTCTAAACTCAGCACTTCTACTGCTTACCTGTTTTTCTAAAGTTTCTATCTGCTGTTCCAAAGTATTAAGGTTGGCTTTATGTTGCTCAATGCTTATGTTGCTTGCGCCTTTCAATGATTGTACTGAATATTGAGAACGTACACTGGAGAGTTCATCAAATAGAGCTTGGTCTTCTTTGTTAGCTCTAGCACGAAGAATAGCAATATTATCAGTAGTTGCATCAAGAGCGCGGCCTTTTCTTCTCAATATTGCAGTTAATGCCAATCGACTTGCCCTTTTATCATCAAAAGCAGATTGCAAGTGTAATGATACTGTTTGGTCAAGCTCACGAGTTGTAAGAGTCAGATAAGTAAGTTTCTCTTTTTCTGAGCCTGATATTAAATTCTTAGAGAGTTCTCGTTCTCTAGCCTCATCAGCACGCTCTTTATATTTAATGGCTTGCTCAATATCACCTCTTTTTTTATAAAGCGAAGCTAGGTTGTTAAGAGAGTTCGCAACATCAGGATGCTCTGAGCCTAAAACTTTCTCTCTGATTGCTAATGAACGCAGATAGAGAGGCTCTGCTTTTCCATAATCTCCTTTTCTGTCATAAAGCATAGCTAGATTATAAAGAGAAGCAGCAACATCACGATGCTCTAGACCATAGGCTTTTTCTCTGATTGCTAATCCTCTCTCAAGAAGTAGTTCTGCTTTAGCATATTCTTCTTTATGGTAATTCTGGTAATAAATCGTAGCCAAGAGATTGAGAGATTGGACAACATGAGGATGCTCTGGGCCGTAGGCTTTCTCCCTGATTTCCAATCCTTGCTCAAGAAGTGGCGCTGCTTTGGCATAATCTTCTTTGATTATATAAAGATATGCCAAGTCATTGAGAACGTCACCAACATGAGAATGCTTTGAGCCATAGGCTTTCT
>JAHFUF010000122.1 GCA_023265235.1 Blastocatellia bacterium | reverse complement strand
AAGGTGCAAAAGATAAACCTTTTACACCTTTTTGCTTAATCTAAAAAACGCTTACTACTTATAAGCCTGCTCCAGCAACTTTGCTTTTATCAGAAGTTTTATTTTCTGTTGGTTTCTTATCATCTACTTGGGCAGCATGTTTTTCTGACTGATTACCTTTTAAGGCTTCAATAGCTTTCTTTAGTTGGACATCTTCTGTTGCTGGTTCTATTGGCAATTGAGGATCTTCTGTTTTAGCTTGTTGGTCATTATTACTTTGCTGATCATTATCTTCTGGCAATGTTTCTTCAGTAGGAGCACTAGCATTTTTTACTTCAATACTAGGGACAATTCCAGGGTTTTCTTTAATAAAAGCTATACCACTTGGATCAGCATATTTGCTAGTAGTAATTAGCATTGCTGCGCCACCTTTAAGCTCAAACAATTTTTGTACTGAACCAGCACCAAAGGTTTTTTCTCCTAATAAATCGCCTCGCTTGTTAGCAAGAATTGCTGCTGCAATTACTTCACCTGCACTAGCAGTACTACGATCAATAATCACTACTAATTGACCATTAAACACAGCTTTACTAGCATCAGCTTCAAAAGTTTTCTCAACAACATTATTATGACCAATTGATTTAGCTAATGTACCAGATTTTACAAATAGATTGGCAACCTCAACACCTGTTTCTAGAGAACCATTAGCAGTACCACGTAAATCTAATACTAACTTTTGTACGCCTTTTTTCTGTAGTTCTACTAGTTGTTTTTTTACTTCCTCAGCCTTGCCTTCTACTATAGAAGTAACTTTTAAGTAACCTATTCCTGTTTCAGGAGTAGAAGATTCAATAGCAGGTTGAGAGATAACTGCACGTTTAATCTTAGTCTTATAAGGACGACCCCGACGAAAAACTTTTATATCAATTTCTGAACCATTCTGACCACTTAGTAATTCTGTCGCGTCATATAAACTAATATCTCTAGTGGGTAAGGTATCAATATATTCAATAAAGTCTCCTGAACGTAGGCCAACTTTATCTGCTGGAGAATCTTTTACCACAGCAACTACATAGATATAACCTGCAACTCTAGAGATAATCATTCCTGTAGCAGCTTGCTCATTATGAGATGAGTTAAATTTCTTTGCCTGTTCAGGGCTAAGATATGCACTATAAGGATCAAGTCCTTCTGCTAAACCGCGTAATGCTCCAATTTTAACTTTTTCTAGGTCTGGTTCATCTACATAATCGCGCACAATATGACGTAGCACTTCGCCAAAAATACGCATTTGAACATAAGGATCTCCTTTAGCAAAAACATCCTTATGTACAGAAAGAAAGCCACCAACAACAGCATAAAATGCTATTGTTGTAGACAACGCAACGATAGTGAGTTTTCCTTTTAGCGACATTCGCCCCCCTGAAGAAAATACGTTTAAGTAAGCTAGGTTGAGGTAACCTAAATATCAAAAATTCTACTGCGATATCAATCAAGCTTAAATAATATAGTTAATAGTTTTAATAATTAAATAAGCTGGTAGAGTGTCTCCTGATAATACACCACTTGCTAGTATTGCTGCAAGAATTGAAGCGGTCAAAGTAGTCAAATATTTAAATTCCTAAAACTAAAACCTTGAGCTAATGAATGTTAACTTGACAGCCATTTTTGTTGATCAATATACTCTTAAGCCATGCGAATGTTAGCAATTGATTATGGGGAAAAGCGTTTAGGACTAGCCATCAGTGATGAACTAATGATGACGGCTCGTCCATTAGCTACTATACTGCGAGTACCAAAAGAAAAAAGCTTTGCCAGAATAAAAAATTATGTCCAAGAACTTGATGTTTCCCAAGTTGTAGTTGGCTTACCACTTAGGCTAGATGGCACTATTGGAGACGCAGCTTTAAGAGTAGAAAGGTTTGTTACTCGCCTAAAAGCAATTATTCCCTGTCCAGTAATAACTTGGGATGAGCGGCTTACTTCTTATGAAGCCGAAGAAAGAATGCGTGATTGTGGCCTAAGCTTATCTGAACGGCGGTTGCGTATTGATGAATTTGCTGCATTAATAATTTTAGAAGACTATTTAACCAAATTAACCAAATTAACTAAATAATAAAACTAGAAAATTAGGGCATGAAAAGACTATTTAAAATATTGACTTTATTAGTGCTTATTTTAGTAGCAATAGGCGCGGCAACCTTTTTTTGGGGTTATCAACAACTAAACAAGGCTTATAGCCATAACGGACAAAGTGATTTAATCACTATAGAACCAGGAATGGGAAAACGAGCAATTGTTGATAGGCTGGTAGAACGAGGTATTATTACTGAGCGTTGGCCAGTACTAGTTTATCTTAGCTTGCGACCACAAGAGGGTAATTTACAAGCAGGAGACTACCTTTTCCCCTCACCCATCACACCATTAGAAGTTATAGCCAAACTACGACAAGGCTTGGTTTTTACTCAGCAAATAACTATCCCTGAAGGTTATGACAAGTTTGATGTTGTTGAAACCTTAGTATCAGCACAAGTTGATAGTCGAGAAGCCATAGAAAAAGCAATTGGAGATACTTCTCTAATTTCAGACCTTGATCCTAAAGCAAGAAGTCTAGAAGGCTATCTTTTTCCAGATACTTATACTTATACTCGTCAACAAAAAGCACCTCAAATTATTGCTGCTATGGTAAAGCGTTTCCGTCAAATGTTTACAGAGGAGCGTCAAAAAAGGATTACAGAACTAGGTTTAACCCTTCATGAAGTAATAACTATGGCATCGCTTGTTGAAAAAGAGGCTAAAGCTGATGAAGAGCGTGTTTTAGTTGCTGCTGTTTTCTATAATCGTCTTAAAAAAGGTATGAGAATGGACTGTGACCCTACTTTTGTTTATGCCGCCAAATTAGCTGGTGAATGGGATAATCAAATAAATAATCCTGTTCACCGCAAAAGAGAGTCTGTTTATAACACTTATTATATTGCTGGATTACCTGCGGGGCCAATCGCATCACCTGGGTTAAAATCTCTTGAAGCAGCTCTCTATCCAGCACAAGCCGATTATTTGTATTTTGTTGCTACTGGTACAAATGGTCATCATAATTTTTCTCGTACAGAATCAGAACATTTAGCAGCAGTAGCAGCATATCGACGAAACAAAAAACAACAGCAAAGCCAATAATATCAATCTATTATCAATCGTTTATTAAAGTAACACTTAAATAGTATA
Organism: Blastocatellia bacterium; assembly: GCA_023265235.1. Taxonomy (GTDB): domain Bacteria; phylum Acidobacteriota; class Blastocatellia; order Chloracidobacteriales; family JADJPF01; genus JADJPF01. The sequence continues at coordinate 6,791 of JAHFUF010000122.1, read as the reverse complement.
TAAATGATAACCAGTAAAATTTGCTGCAATAGTAAACAAATCGCTTTATAATCTTCAAGGTTAAAAAGCAAATAATCTATAAACCTATTCTTTCCCAATAATAACTATGGAAACAAACCCTCAAACTTTAGTAAAGCGTTATAACGACTATGCTAGACGCTTTAAGATAATTTATGCCCTAAGCAAACATTATTTTGCTATAGGAATGGAATTAAGTGCTGAAGAAAGCAATCCACCTACAGACTTAAATCAAATTTATGGAAAGCTTAATATAATTAGAAAAATGATGGAGCAACCTGCTCCTAGCCAATCCATTAGTCTGCTTGATGAAATAGAGTACGCCTTAAATAGTACATGGCAATGGTTTGAGCTTATTGATCGTAAGCTAACTCCTTTTCTACTACGAGCTTATTGTGAAAACAACAAAGACAATGCTATAGAGCACCTTTTACTAATTGCTCAGTTTTTACTTAATAAAAATGAAAAGCTTGAGATTGATCAAGGTAAAATAGATTATTTACTTACTCAATGCTTTTGTATAGAAACAGATGGTTTACCTAGACTGCGAGTCGCTTCAGAGCAAAGCTTGAGAGAAGAAATTCTAAAGCTTCTACCTGATTACCTAAGGTATGATCACCCTAGTTTAGCCATTAATCTAGAACAATGTGACGCTTTTATCCGTGAGTTAATGGGGGTAAGTGATTTTGATGACTTAATTTCAGGTGATTATATTAATAAAGGTCGTCAGCTAAAAAATTCTTTTGGCACACACTTCTATAATGCCAATGTACTTGCCAAATGTGTTCAAGTAAATGCTGTATTAAGACAAAAATTCTCTCAGCTTTATAGGGCAGAAAATGAAAAGATTCGTCAATTTAGCCAACTATTAGTTAATACAGGTATGGACTTAGTACAAACTGGTCAAGGAGGTGAAATCACCGCAGAAAGTGCTATAGAGTTTAGTAATAAAAGCGATCAAATGATGCAAGCAGAATATGGAGATAATTCTGAACGCTTACGGACATTTGTTAAAATTCGTGAGACCCTAGATAAGACAATTGCTTTCTATGGCCTTGACCCACAACACTCTTCTGGAAATATTATAGACCGTGACTTACTAAACGAAAAAAGGCTTGCAATTAAAATTTCAGAGCGTTGTGGCCGATTACGCGATATAATAAAGTCTTTACCAGAAAGGCCAAATGCTTCTGTACAAGTTGTAGAATTAGAAAATTCCAGGCTAATACTCTCTAACTGGGAGAAAGATGCTTTACTACAAAATAATGATACAGGTGATACAGACACACGTTTTAGTATTGACTTACTAGGACGCTCTGCGGCACTTATTGCAGAAATAAACGAATCCTATGTTGCTTATCGTGCGGCTCAAGCCTCTACTGCACCAAATATGTTAGACACTCAACTAATGACAATAAATTATTTTATTATGCAAGCACACCAAACAGCAGATGAATTAGAAAAATTGACTAATAGAATGCGTGAATTAGGCCGTATTGAAAAAGCTTGTGATTTATCTGCTACTAGGCATAAATTGTTAGACACTTGTTGGAAAATTAAAATTTAACTAGGGATAACTCTACCTAGATGTTTTTTAAAGGAAAGCAAATGCCTTCAGATACAGAAAAGTTACAATTAGAAATAGAACGACTGCGTGGCATTATTAATAAAAACCAAAGGTTATGGTTAACAGGTTCAATGATGGGCAATTTAATTCATGACCTTAATAATCCACTCACATCAATTAATGGCAATATTGAATTACTGCTAATTAGTTCTATTATGGCAGATCCAAAGATAAAAAAGCGTGTAGATACAGTTAATTTAGCAGTCAAACGATTAGCAAACAAGTTGCGTGATATGCAACTTTTTACTAAAGACGGTAGAGCAGATATACTTGTTGATGTTAATGAAATTTGCCAAGAAACAGCCCACGTAGCTGAATATTTACCTAAACCTATCAAACTTCCTATAACCCTTAGTTTAAGTAATAAAACTTTGACCTGTACTGGTAATCCTAATCAACTTGCTCTAGCAATACTTATGTTACTAGATAATGCTTCAGACAGTGCATTAACTGATGTTAATCCAAAAGTAACGCTTAGCACTGACGCAACAGAAACAAACGAAATATTAATAAAAATAACCAATAACGGCCCAATGATTACACCTGAAGTAGCCGCACAAATGTTTGAGCCAGCATTTTCTACCAAACCTGATGCATTGGGGTTAGGCTTAACTCTTGTTCGCGAGGCAGTTTTGGCAAACTCAGGCAAACTTACTTATACAACTACTCCTGAAGAAACAGAGTTTCTAATAACTTTACCAAGTAACTAACGTCTGCCCCTTGCTGGAATCTCAGCCTAGTAAACGTCCTCTACCCTCACAATTATTTGCCCTCATCATAGGGAAACATGTCTAAGTTTTCTTGTCCCAAAGCTTGCCAGTCTTCTAATTCAGATGCTAGTTCTTGGCTCATTGGCTCATTAGTGATAGGAACAAGCAAAATACCTGTTTTAGTTTCAATAATGCGGATTTTGCTATGCCCTGATAAACCATAACGAGAACGTAAAGCATCAGGTAATTTAATTTTTCCTTCATTTTCTAAAATGATATTCTCGGCTAACTTCATATTTTCCATTATAACCTTGATTGTAATTGATGGTGAAAGCCCTTGACTCCTTGCTAATAGCTGAACTCGCGCCTCATCATTTCTATTAAGCTTGAGTAATAAACCAGAATAATTGTTTAATAGGCGAGCAATCCAAGGGGACTAGCAGGGAATGTTGGCACAGTATGAGCTAAGGTTGGCTCAGTGTGAGCTAAAGTCGGGTCTATAGTGAGCTAAGGTTGGCTCAGTGTGAGCTAAGGTCGGGTCTATAGTGAGCCAAAGTTGGCTCAGTCTAAGCTAAGGTTGGCTCACAATGAGCCAAAGCTGGGTCTATAGCGAGCTAAGGCTGGCTCAGTCTAAGTTAAGGTTGGCTCAGTGTGAGCTAAAGTCGGGTCTATAGTGAGCCAACTTTGGCTAATGTTGACCAAAACTTTGGTATAGACTGAGCCGACTTTGACTCCACCCTAGCCAAGTTTCCAACATAGCGAGCCAAAGTTGGGTCTATAGTGAGCCAAAGCTGGGTTTAAGCGAGCCAACCTTGGGTCTGAATGAGCCAAAAATGTAATGTGTTTAATGAAAATTTTGTTAATCGTTGGATTAAACACAAATACGAAAAAGAGATTAACCTAATGAATATGCGACCACATGCACTAGAATTTTCTCTTTACTACGATGTATAGGATTTAGCACATCATCTGGGCTTAAAATAAAAAGGCAGAAAGAAAAATTCTCTCTGCCTTTTTCGTCGTTTTAGCGACGGTTTGCCAAACCACAATAATTTTATATTTGTATTGGCTATCTTGTAAACCAACAACGCTATGTCATTGATTATAGGGTTATAAATTAAATTCTTAGTCGCGTTAGCGGCATTTGATTATTGAGACCTATTCTAAGAGGTTTGGTTTGTTTGATTTTTTTTCTGGTTCTGTTTCTTGATAATTGGCCAGGTTTTGTTCAAAGGGTAAAATAGGTGCTGAGTTTTTTATAAAACTAGGGAATAAATAAATAAAGTCCCCCTTGTCAGTAAATTGCATTTCCGCTACTCCTTGAGCAGCAATTTTGTCCAAAATGGTTTTACTTTCTTCAATAGTTAAATGACAGTGAAGTGCTACTTCTGCTACTGTGAGTTTGCCTTGGGTCGTTTTTGCCAAAGCTAACACTCTTTGTTCTTGGTCAAACTCAGACACTTTACTTTTTTCTTTACTAAATCCATAACGTGCTAACAATATGCCAGAAAAACTTGTGCCAAGGAAAAACACTAATAGACCTAATAAAACTCCTACGCTAGTGCCTTGTTTGTCACCAGTAATCAAATCCCCTATGGCGGCAAAAACAAAAAACGAGCTAAATATTGTAACTAGTATTCCAAACACAATATACAGCTTTTTCATGGCTTAAACCTACTGATTCTAGTGAAGGGCAGACACGCAGGTCTGCCACTACTTTTGATTATCTAATTAGTTTGGCGATATTTAGCTACGCGTGCTTTTCCAGTGCTTTTATCTGGATCGTCTTCTGTCCAGACAGACAAAACAGGTTTTTTTTCAAAGCCTAGCTTGCTTAATCGACCAGTTTTTTCAAACTCTGCTAAGGTTTGGGCTAAACCATCTAAGATAATGGCAAGAGCGGTTTTGATTGGCTCATAACCAATTTCGTGATCTTTGAAGTGACGAGAAAGTAAAATATGATAATGGTCAAACCAAGCAGGAGGTTTTAAGCTTCTAACTTGTTGTTCATCTAAGGAATAAGGCCATTTTTCTATCGGGTCTAGGCAATTTTGGGTTGAGTCGCACAAATAAAGATAAAGAGATGCTGCGCCAGGATCAATTTCACAAGCTAATCCAGTTAACTTTAAGTCTGGATGTTCTTCATAAAAACTGGCTAAAATAGCTTCAATAACACGAGTTGCTTCTTGTTTTATGTCTGCAATGTTCATATGTAACCCCTATACCAGTATAAAAAAGTGGAGATTTTAAGCCAATCCTATTACTGAAAGCAACCTTCCAACAGCACCAGTTGCAATTTCACCGCGATAGGAAAAATAAAGATCCATCTGACAACGTGTACAATCTGGCCAATGAAAAATATTTTCTTTTTGTACGCCAGAGTTAATAAGTTGTTCTTGATTAGCTAAACGTAAATCCATATTGGATTTTCCATTTGGCTGATGATAAGAAAAAAGCTTACTTCCATAAGAGAATTCTTTTTCAAATACTTCTTGGACTTCTGCACCTATTTCAAAACAACATTGTCCAATTGCTGGCCCAGTTGCAGCTAGACAATCATGCGGATTGCTACCATAGGTTTCTACTAGACGAGCAATGCTTTTTTCTACGATACGTGAAAGTGTACCACGCCAACCAGCATGAATGCCAACAACCGCTCTATTTTTAGGATCAACTACAAGTACAGGTAAACAATCAGCTGTTTGTATACCAAGTAAAATATTTTTGGCATTAGTAAGCAGGGCATCACAAGCTATAGGAGTAGTAGGCAATAAACCTTCTACTATATGGCTATCAGCAGAATGTACTTGTTTTACAGTAATGATTTGAGGCTGTGAGTTTCTAGAAACCTCTAATGCTGATAAAAAACGACGACGGTTTTCTGATACATTTGCTTCAGTATCAGCAGAAAAAAGCGTTAGATTAAGGGAATTTTCTGGCAATTTGCTTACTCCACCAAGACGTGTGCTAAAAGCAGCGACAAAACCAGCTTCTTTCATTGGACTGCACTCAATAACTTTAACACCTTGTTGTGTTTTTATCTTAAAATGTTGCATTGAAATAGCTCCAAAAATAATGACTAGTGAGAGATGACATGGTAATTGGAACAGGGGTTGATATCATTGAGATTTCGCGGATTCAAAAAGCAATTGATCGTAGTGGAGAATTATTTTTGCGTCGGGTCTTTACCCTCTCAGAACAAGCATATTGTCAAGCACGACATTTAAGCGCGATACATTATGCAGGGCGTTTTGCTGCTAAAGAAGCCGCTTTTAAGGCATTAGGCACAGGTTGGGCAGGAAAAATACGTTGGGTTGATGTAGAGGTTGAATCGGGTTCTGGCCCACCTCAATTGAAATTAGTGGGCGCAGCCGCAGATCGCTTTCAAGCAATTGGAGCTACCAAAGCACACCTTTCTATTTCCCATTCTCGTGACTATGCAGTTGCAATGGTAATTTTTGAAGGGTAGCCCAAATGATAAGTCAGAGATGAGTAGCCCAGAGATGAATAGCCCAGAGATGAATAGCCCAGAGATGAATAGCCCAGAGATGAATAGCCCAGAGATGAATCTCAGGGCTATTACCAAATGCCCCTAATGGGGCAAAAAGAGTTGAAAGATTAATTGCTAAAAAGAGTCAAAGCCAGAATCTATACGGTATTGCGGCATTTGTCGGCACGCCGACAAATATCATTCTATAGCGAATAAATGTTAAATCTTGTTTGCCAAGTTAATGGCATTTGACAATAGCCCAGAGATGAATCTCAGGGCTACTCATCTCTGGGCTATTGACTTTTTTCTGAGCAATTACCAAAAAAGTAATGCTCAGTAGTGGCTTAGTAAAGCCTTATCAAGTAGACTAATGGTTATGTGGTGCACAACAACATAATGGCGAATTGTTACCACACCATGTTTTACCTTCTATCCTCTTGTTTTTACACTACTTATTTGGGTTTATAATAAAATTTTCACAACATGTGAGTAAGAATTTAATTAAGGAGAAACTTCAATGACAAATCTGCCCATTGACACTGGGAACACGGGTTTTATGCTTCTATGCTCCAGCCTTGTCATGTTGATGACACCAGGACTGGCTTTTTTCTATGGTGGCCTTGTTGGTCGCAAGAATGTTCTAGCTATCATGATGCAGAGCTTTGTATCTATGGGTTGGACGACCATACTTTGGTGGGCGTTTGGCTTCTCGCTCTGTTTTAGTGGCGATCTCAAAAGTGGAACCGATTTTATGGGTATTGTTGGTAACTTTGACTGGATTTTTCTCAGAGGGATCACACTGGACACACCATCTATGATCACTCCAACAATCCCTATGATTGTTTTTTGTGCTTACCAAATGATGTTTGCCATTATCACACCAGCCCTTATTACTGGAGCCTTTGCAAATCGCGTAACTTTCAAAGCATACATGCTTTTTCTTACT
>JAHFUF010000729.1 GCA_023265235.1 Blastocatellia bacterium | reverse complement strand
TTTGTTGCAGGGCCATCATCACCAGAATCTTTCCCCTCAACATTACCAGCTATTGTTGTAATAATGCCTGTTTGTAGGTTTACTTTTCGTAATCGCGTAGTAGCAAAGTTTCTGTAATCAGCAATAATTAAATTATCAGTACTATCAACCTCTAAAGCAAAAGGTTTACAAACTGCGTTAATTGCTTGGCCACCATCACCATCACCTACTGTTTTACTAGTATCTGCTCCTACAATAGTAGTAATTTCACCAGTAATAGAGTCTGCCTTTCTTACAACGCCATTAGCAAAATCTGCTAAGTATAGATTATTGTTTGAGTCAAAAGCAGCATCTACAGTATTGCCTAGACTAGTAGTTTGAATAGTATTACCACTTTCAGAAAAATTAATTTTTGTGTTACCAACTACTTGTGTAGCAACTCCAGTACTAAGGTTAAGGCGATAAACAGACGTAAAACTGCCGAAGAAAAGATTACCAAGACCATCTAAAGCTGATACACCTGAAATGGAAAAGATTGAAGTAAGAGTTTCAGAGTTAGACAATTTTATATTAACAGTATTTATACGCCCTGTATTTAAATCAATGCAGGAAATAATACCTAAAAACTTAACTACCCCTGATAATGCCACTGCTTTTTGATCAACAAAAAATAGACTATTATCAGAAGCAACCTTAAGAGATGAAGGGATATTTAAAGCTACTTTATGAGCTAATTTACCATCTCTATTCGTGGTAACATTACTTACTTTACCATTACCAGCAATTGTAGTAATTATTCCATTTGTACTTATGCGTCTTATACGATTGCTAGAATATTCGGCAATATAAATATTGCCTACTATGTCAGCGTCTATAGCAATAGCCCCATCAAAACCAGCATCTTTAGCTGGGCCATTATCACCACTAAATTTTTTATTACCATTACCAGCAATAGTGGTAATAATATTTGTTAAACTATCAATTCGCCGTATTCGACCTGCTTCTAGTATTAGTAAATTACCATTAGGATCAAAGACTAAATCCGAAAGACTATCAAACCCAGCCTGAAAGGCTAAACCATTATCGCCACTAAATCTACGGTCTTTTTTACCAGCTATTGTTGTAATAATATTTGTTAAACTATCAATTCGCCGTATCCTTAGCACACGAGAAAAACCAAGACGACCATCAGCAATAGTAAGATCATCAGCAATAAACAAATTTCCAGGTTTATCTACTGCAATACTTACAGGAGACATTTTAGCAGTATTAGCAAGTACTCCATCTTCTAAAGAATTCCCAGAACCAGCAATAGTAGTAATAATACCTGTCTGTGCATCAACCCTACGTATAGTCGCTTGATCTGCAATAAATAAATTACCGTTACCATCTATAACTGTTTTATCTGGAAAATTTAAGCTACTTTGGTCAGCCTTACCACCATCACCAGTAAAAACACGTCCTCCAGCAATAGTAGTAATCTCACCAGTAGCAAGCATAGAAACAGGTTTAGCCACAACATCCAATGGACGTTGAGCTAGTCCTCCACGAGTTAGTATAGATAATGTTAATTTTCCAGGAGTATCTTGAGCAGGAAAACGAAAACGTATTTCTTCTGCACTTACTACATTTACATCTTGAGCAAGCTTGCCTCCTACAACTACTTGGCTTTCTGGAGCAAAACTTTTTCCTCTTACTATAATTTCTCCATTTTCACCTAAATTAATAATTGCTGGTTCAATAGAGCCTATTTCTGGGCCTCCTACTGATACTATTTTCAATGATTCTGTGTCTACTTCTTTGCTATCTAATACAAAAGCCTCTGTTCCTTTTACTGTAACGCTTACTGCTTGATTAAATGATACTTCTTGTTGTGCTAATTGCATTATTTGTGGTATTTGTCCTTGAACACGAGTAATTAACTGTACTCCTGTTTTGTCTACTACATAAATATTTCCTACTCCATCTATACTTACTGATTGAGGTTGCTCAAAAATAGCTTCTGTACTTGTTTCTGCTGATGTTGAACTAAATAGAGTTTGTGTTGAATTAGCTACACTTAAAGTAGAAACATTAGCAACTACACCACCACTGCTATCACGAGAAATATCAATCAAACGAACACGATTATTGTCTTCATCTGCAACCGTAAGCAACCGGCCATCATTACTCAGTGCCATTGCTGATGGTCGACGAAACTTAGCTTTGCGTCCTATTCCATCATCTTTACCACTTTGGCCTGGTTCTCCTGCTAGTAAAAACACTTGTTGCTTTGATAGATCAGCATAGTAAATTGCATGGTTATCTGTATCTGCTATATAGAGTTTTCCTCCAGCATCACTTACTACTCCTCTTGGACTATTAAGTAATACATTGTCAAAGCTTATTGCTTTATTATCAAAATGGCTTACTCCTGGTGATCCTTTCCCTATCACTGTCTCAACCTGTTTATTAAAGCCTATTTTTCTAATAGTATGATTAAGTGTATCTGCTACATAGAGTCCACCATTAACACTATTATTTACTCCTATTGCTGTTGGCCCTGCAAATAGTGCTTCTTCTAACTTACCATTTCTGTTCCCAGCTGTTTTTAACGTTCCTGTATAAACTTGCAAAGGAGCATTTAGCTTATTATCAGCCTTAAGAATTACATTTTGTAAAGGATTGGATATATAAACACTCCCATTTGAGTCTGTTTTAGTGTCTCCAGGAACTTTCCCTCCATTTGCTTTTCTAACTCGAGCAACTGCAACAAAAACAGATGATGTTTCTCCTGCTCTACTTGCAGTAATTGTTACAAAACCTGTTTTAACACCTAATACTTCTCCTGTGTTTGCATTAACTTGTGCAATATCTGGACTTCCTGATTGCCAACTTACCCCATTTTGTATGTTAGAACCTGTTTTATCTACAGTTGTTAAGACAATTCTATTATTTTCATTAACTACTGGATTTTTTTGTTTTATCCTAAAACCCTGCTCAGCAGCTTTTGTGCTTGATGCAAACATTGTTTTTTCTGACTGATAAAAATTGTTTGGCCTTAATGAAACAAAAACCACCACTAGCAATAAACTGGTTAAAAAAACTTTTCTCA
>JAHFUF010000728.1 GCA_023265235.1 Blastocatellia bacterium | reverse complement strand
AAAGGCTAGCAATGTTAGGGTTGACCGAAGCCTAGAGACAGAAGATCCAGACATTGCAGGTATTGTTGCTGGCCCCCAAGCTTTAGCTGAACATTGGCAGATTAATGATTAGTAGTTAGTAATTAGTCTGTGTATCTACCTACTCTACTCACATTTAAATAACATTCTACATTAGTCTGATAAATTTAATAAGGTAATGCGATCTAATAATGGTTGCGCTTCATTGTTTCGATTAAGCTTAAGTAGTAAGTCAGAATATAAGGACAATAAATTCCTAATATATTCAGGGTGCTTAGCGAACAACTCATCATAAATGGTCAATGCTTCTGTGAAGCAATTAACTGCCTCTAATTCTTTATTTGATACTTGGTATAAGTGACCCAAATTATGTAATACTTGTCCAGTATAGAGATGGTGTTTACCCAATCGAAATATATTTAATGCTTCTAAGTAAAGTAGTTCTGCTTGCTGGTAGTTTTTTTGCTCGTCATAAGTAGTAGCAATATTCATTAAAGTACCAGCTATATCTAAATGAGTACTAGGAAAAGTTTGCTTATAAATAGATAGGGCTTGATGATAATATTCTAAAGCCGCCTCGTTTTTGTTTTGTTGACTATAAATAGTTGCGATACTATTCAGTGTTTGCGCTGTGGTGTGATGCTCATTACCAAAAACTTTTTTGTTAATAGAAAGAGCTTGTTGAAAGTTTTCTAGGGCTTCCTTAAACTTTCCTTCTTTGCGATAAATTTCACCAATATTGTAAAGACTTTGGGCAATACTAAAATGGTTTCCAGAGAGTAATCGTTCCCTGATGTCAAAAGCCTCTTGAAAGAAGTATAAAGCCTTTTTGTTATCACCTTGATTGTAATAAACTGCAGCTATGTTATTTAGAGTGTCGGCACCCCTAAGAGGATTAAAATGTTCTTTATCGAAGTCTGTTTCGTAAGTAGAAAGGGCTTCTTTGTAGAGGGTTAGTGCTTCTGCGTATTTTCCTTGTTCATTATAAACGCTAGCAATACTTTCGAGGCAGCTAGCAACTTCAGGGTGATTTATATTAAGTTTTTTCCTTCTAATGGATAGAACTTCTTGATACAATTCTAATGCTTCTACATGGTTCCCTTGCATAGTGTGATTACCAGCAATACTATTTAGAGTATTTGCAACTGATAAATCATCTTCTTCCAATATACTTTTTTTGATATACAGTGCTTTATAGAGATACTTTAAAGATACTGGGTAGTTACCGAGTGAGTCATAAGCCCAAGCAATATTGTGTAGAGTGTTAGCCATACAAACACTAGATTCACCTTCAAGTTTTGTAATGATATTTAATAAAATAAAGAATATTTCTAACGATTCATTAAAAAAACCTTGGGTTTGGCAATAGAGACCTACCTGATTAAATAATCTGGCAGCTTCCATAAACTCAAATGAAGCGTATTTGTTTAACTTAGATAAACTTAATATACTGTATATACTAGGAAATAATCTTTGGTATTGAGGCCAATGCTGGGGATCTTGTGCGTTGCCTGAAGATAAATTCTGCAAGGATTTGATCAACCGCTTAACCCAGTTTTGCTTACTCTTATAATCCATTAAATCCTGTATAACAGCTTGAACTAACCGATGGATAGAGAGAGATTCATTATTAACATCACGTTTTATGAGAGAATAACCCAGTAAAACTTCTATCACTTCATCCCAATCCGCATCATCATTAACTAAAATACTAAGCTCATCACCTAATGACTCACCAGTTTTAGTAAATATTTCCTCTGGGATGAAATCAGCAGATAGAAACGAGCAAGCTTTTAGTAAGTTAGCAGCAACAGAGCTTTTTTTCTTCACCTTATCAAAAGCTAAAGAAAAAGTAGCAGTAACAGAAATATGATCACTAGTGAACTTACCACGTTTATCTCTAAGTTTGACTGCTTGTTTAGCATCTTTGTATAACCGTAAATATCTATCCAAAGCCAAGTTAGTAGATTGAGTGTTTTGAATATAAGCACCAGCTTGATCGAGAGCTAGGGGCAGTCCATCCATTTCTTTTACTATTTGTTTAGCTAAATTTATATGAACTTGACCAGCTTTATCTAGAGAATCATTTTCTTGTAATAGACCACATCTCTTGAGTAGAAAGAAAGCACCAGTAGGGCTATCCATTTTCTCTAGATTAATAGTTTTAGCAAAATATCCCAGGTTATGCGCTTGAGTAGTAATTAAAATATGCCCTTGATGGTTAGTAGGCAAATAATGTTTCATCAGGTTAGGATCTTCAAGATTATCCAACACCATCAACCAATTAGAGTTAGCTGTTAACCAATTTCTTACTAAATTTACAATTTGGTCAATCTTTAGTGCTTGAGCATTAGCATTATTACTGTCTACCAATTCTAGTAAGTTAGCCAATTCCAAGTAGCTATTATTAATATCAGTCTCATTCTCACTCTTTACCCACAAAATAGCTTCATAATCAGCAATATGCCTATGACAGAACTCAATAGCGGTTTGAGTCTTACCCATGCCACCTAATCCAGCAATAGCTTGATTGATTGCCAATGCTTTGTTTGATTTGATTAGCTCAGATAGCTTAGTCAGTACATCTTCACGACCAGTAAAGAAATGGTTACGTGATGGTAAGTTATGGACTGGTTTATGTTTAGTTGTAGTTTCGCCCACCACCCCTTCTTTATCAACTCTATGAGTTTGACTAGAGTTGTTTTGCTGAGATGATGGGCTATCTAAGGGTTTGAGGGTTTAGTTTCCTTTTGTTTACTTGATTGGAAAGATTTTTTAAGTTTTTTGGTGTAACAAGCTTTAGGTTTTTCTTTATTACCCCAACGAGCATCGGCAGCCCAAGCACCATCAGTGGTTTCTTTCTTACGACTATTAAGAGTGAAAGAAGCTTTGTTAGGTTCAACAACAATTAGATTATATTGCAAAGGAATACCAGTAGTTTGTTCTTTACTCGAGTTTTACCAATTTAGGCAGCCCAAAGGGAGCGTAAGTTATTGAAAAAGCCAGTATTTGGAATTTTGGAATAGTTTCTAGGAGCGATGGAATCAAGAGAAAGCTCAAGAAAAGA
>JAHFUF010000727.1 GCA_023265235.1 Blastocatellia bacterium | reverse complement strand
AGCTTCTCATGGTGGGTTTGTAGATCTAATTGCAGTAGAAAATAATAATGTTTACATCCGTATGGGTGGAGGTTGTCAAGGTTGTGGCGCAGCCAATATGACCTTAAAAATGGGAATTGAGCGAACGATTCGTGAAGCTATTCCTAGTATTGGTCAAATTCTAGATTCTACTGATCATGCTAGCGGTAATAATCCTTATTACTCTAAGTAGTTGACGGTTTAATTTATGGAGCTTTGTTTTAGAAAAGCCACGCCAGAAGATACTTCAGCCTGTGTTGATTTGGTCTATAGTTCTGGGCCAGAGATACTAGAGTATATGTTTTCTATTGGCAATAAAACCGCTAAAGACTACATAGCTTATGAGTTTCAAGAAGGTGGAGGCTTTATTGGTCACCGTATTCATACAGTAGTCGAGCATAAATCAGCTATTGTTGGTGTTGGGGCTTTTTATGATAAAAGACAGTTAATTAGACTCTATTTAGAAAGCCTAAGAAATATCATTAGGTTTTATGGCTTACTTGGGTCTTTTGAAGTGCTAAAAAATGCGCTTCATTCAAGCTCTGTAATTGAAAAACCTCCTCCTAAAACAATGTATATTTGTAATCTTGGAGTTAGTCCTAAAAGTAGAGGGTTAGGTGTTGGTTCAGCTTTGATTAAACATGAAACTGAAAAAGCCTCTAAGAATGGCTACAAGGATATAAGCCTTGATGTAGCAACAAACAACCCAAAAGCAGAGAGCCTTTATCAACGCTTAGGGTTTAAGCTAGTAAGAGAAAAAGTATTTCGAGGTAAAAAAGGTGCAAAAATACCAGGAACTAGATTTTTAGTACTTCCTATAAGCTCATAAAATTGTTCTATCTGCCAAAATATAAAAGATAGTTTATTTGCACCTTTTAAGAAGGTAAATATGTCGGAAATATCTGAGAAAAATGATAGCCCTAGACCCAAACGTTTAGGGCTATCGCTTTCTGGTGGCGGGTTTCGCGCTTCGTTCTTTCATATTGGTGTGCTAGCAAAAATGGCGGAACTTGGACTACTTAGGTATGTAGAAGTTATATCTACAGTTTCCGGTGGAGCAATTATTGGTACACTTTATTATCTTCACTTAAAAAAACTTCTAGAAAACAAGTCTGATAGCCAAGTTTTAGATAGTGATTACTGTCAAATTTTACAAAAAATAACAGAAGATTTTCTCAAAGCTGTCCAAAGCAATATTATTATGACAGCTTATAATAACCCTCTGAAAACTATTAAAATGGCTTTGGACAACTATTCTTCTAGTTTGCGACTTGCTGAGCTTTACGAGCAATATTTTTATCGGCCTGTATTTAACCCTAATGAAACAGCCCCAATCAAAATGTCAGAGTTAAAAATTATGCCTAAAGGAGATTTAGACTTTTATCCTCTAGAACATAACATTCATCGTAGTGCTAAAGTCCCTATTCTTTTAATCAATACAACTTCGCTAAACACTGGGCGTAATTGGTATTTTGAAGCAACTCATATGGGTGAAGCACCTCGTGAAAGCATAGCCTCACAGGAAATTGATAAAAACCTGCGCCTAGTTAGACCTAACTCATATGACTTACTAGATAAAGAACATGAGGATTTTTTATTAAGCCATGCTGTTGCAGCTTCAGCAGCGTTACCCGCAGTTTTTGCCCCTATCAAAATTTCTCACCTCTACCCAAATGAAATAGACCTAAGATTAGTAGATGGCGGAGTACACGACAATCAAGGAATTGAAGGGCTACTAAATTTTGATTGTACAGACTTTATAATAAGTGATGCCTCGCGCCCTTTAGAATTTGAGGCTAAACCAAATATTGGTAACGAAGGATTACTACTTAGGGTAAGGAGTATTTTAGGTGATCGTCTACGTGAAGAACAAATCTACCGAATGCTAGAAGGAAAGTATAAAAACCATACTGCTTTTATGCATTTACGAAAGAATTTTTCTATTATAAAACAAGGTTATCTAACCCTTGCAAGTAAAGCCAAAAAACTAAAACCTCTAACTTCCATCAGTGATTTTACCCTATCAAACAGTAACATAGGAATTGCCCCAGAAGTACAACAATCCTTAGCTCGTATTCGCACTCACTTAGACTCTTTTACTGATCTAGAGGCTTATTCTTTGATGTTTTATGGCTATCAAATAAGTCAGCAAGTGATCCTAAACACTCCTAGCCTCAATCAAATTGCTAAACAAGAACAACTTAATATTAATTGGGAGTTTCTTAAAATAGCTCCTTGGGCTAAACAGCCTACCCCTAATTATTTGCACCAATTAAAAGTAGGTAGCGAGAGATTCTTAAAAATATTTCAACTTAACCCTCTAGTAAAAAGAATTAGTCTACTTGTCTTGTTTTTAATTTTTCTTTTAACAGTTTGGTCGCTTTTTTCTTTCTTAAGTATTTTATCAAGTTTTAGTGAGGTTCAAGAATTACTTGCTATCCCACTAAACCAAGCTATTTCAATATTTAGTCCAATAGTTATAATTCTTTTTTTATTAAGGGTTGTTTTTGCTCGACGATATTCACTAATAAGAGAACTGTGGTTTAATTTTTGGGCAAAAGCCTTATTACCAGCCTTATGTTTTCCTCTTGTTTGGTTACACCTGCTTTTCTATGACAAATTATTCTTAAAAGCTGGCCAGCTTGATCAACTAGAAAAGCCTCTTTATCAAAATGATCTCAATACATTAACAAATGTAGATCAACAACTAGAAAGCCAATAATTGACAATTTGTATCTTTTTGATACAAATTTCTCCTATTAACCCTCTAGCGTGAGTCTTATTGACTCACTAAAAAGTATTACTATCTACATTTAGAAGGTATTCTGCTTTAACTTGTATCTTTTTGATACACAAGGGTGTTTTACAGAAAAATACCAATTACCCTTCTATTTCTAACTTGTTGTAAGCATTATAGATAGCATTATCTCCATGTTTGGCATCATTTTTGCTTAAGACGAGTAGTGAATCACACCTGGTAAATTGTAACTATAAAACAGAAACTTTATCGTGCCTTAGACCTACCTTTTTATAGGCACTAAACAAAAGTTACAATTAGACCTTGGGTCTA
>JAHFUF010000726.1 GCA_023265235.1 Blastocatellia bacterium | reverse complement strand
TAATGTACCCCCTTCATTTTGTTGACCAGGAAGCTTTTCTTGTTCAAATAGTCGGTCAACTACTGTAAATGTCCCTAGTTTAATTGATGAAAGTTCATCTAGGCGAGCACGAAAAACTGTACCAAACCCAACTCCACGCTTACTGTAAACATCTGTAGTAAACAAAGCATCTGCACTACGTCCTAAGGTTTGATAATAGGCACTACGAAAGAATCGCCCTTTTTGTGTAGAACTACCAGTAGTAGGAATTAAAAATCCTGATTGACGCTCTCTTTTACCGATTGGTAAAGCTACATAAGGCATATAAAAAAGAGGAACACCCTTAAACCTAAACAACCCACCCTTTACTGTCGCGCTGTGGTTAACACGTAGTCCAATGCGATCGCTTTCAAACCTCCAAGCTGGATTTGCTTGTTCACAAGCAGTTAAACTAGCTCCATGGAGTGTATAGGAATCAAGTCCAGTTTTTTCAACTCTTTCTGCAACAAAATTAAGAGTTGCACCATCAGCGGTTTGGTCTGTAAAGCCTTGTGCCTGGTAGAAAGTCCCTTTTTTAGTATAAATATTTAGAGTTGCTTTTTCTGCTGTGATGCGTTGTTGGTTGTCAGGGTCATAAATAATGTTGCCTTCAGCCTCAGCATCACCATTAACGCTGTTAAAAATTACTTTGTCTGCTTGTAATTTGCTAGTTCCATAAGTAATAACCACATAGCCTGTAGCAATAAAAGTGTCGCCTTCTCTGCGTTGTTCATCGGATTCAACAATGGCTTCAACGGTTTGTTGATGTTGTGTATCAGGAGTTAAGCGGCTAGGCGTGCTATTAGGGCTTTGAATTATGTCTAAAGTTTCTTCACTAACACCTTGTCGTGCTTGTTTACGGTTTTCTTTTTTTTGCTGCTTGTCCAGACTATTTTGTGGATCTTGTTGTAATGATTGGATTAAGTAATGGTTAGAATGAGGTTGAGGATCATTTTTTTTATCGTCTTCTGGGTTATTATTTGCAGTAGCTTGGATTTGAAGACTTAAAATCACTGCTAGGGATAAAAAAAACAGGCGATAACCGAGCACAACACGCATGACAATTGTTCCAACACTTTCTAAGGATGTTTGTTTAAGTAGCAAATGTTATCACGCAAAGATGGTAATCTCAACTGACCAAGACCTTGTTTATTAGAACCCTTGAGTGTTATAAAAGGTTTAAAAATTTGTTTATTTATCAATATTTCCCATCCTAGATTGTCACACAGTAAAAAGCTATGCTATTCTGCAACACTTTGCATCATAAATAGTTAAAACCAATAAATGTTATAACTTAAAATAAAACTAGGAAAACTTTATGGCTTATATTCTTGAATATAAAGGTAAACTACCTAAAATAGATCCTACTGTTTTTGTTGCTCCTAATGCGACAATAATTGGAGATGTAGAAATAGGCGCGCATAGTAGCGTTTGGTTTAATAGTGTTATTCGTGGTGACGTTTATTATATTCGCATTGGTGAAAACACTAATATTCAAGATGGATCTATAATCCATGTTACTACAAATACTTACGCCACAATTATTGGTAACTCAGTGATTATGGGGCATAATGTTATTGCGCATGGTTGTACCATTGGAGATGGTTCATTGATTGGCATGGGCGCGATCCTCTTGGATGGCTGTGAAATAGGTCAGCAAGCCTTAGTTGCTGCTGGGTCATTAATAACTATGGGGATGAAAGTCCCTCCACGGACTTTGGTTGCTGGTTCACCAGCAAAAGTTAAACGCGAACTTACTTCAGAAGAATTGGCTCGAATAGAAGAAAATTGGCAGCACTACGTAGACCTTAAAAATGATTATTTGGAAGCAAAATTGTAATGAGTAAACAACAAATTAAGCAAATCAGGACAGTTAAACACACTCGCGATATTTTACCTAGAGATTTTACAACTGATACTTCTGCACATTCTCATAAATTTCAATATGTGGAATCAGTGGCTAGAGAAGCGTTTCGTCGCTATGGAGTTCAAGAAATCCGCACTCCTATTTTTGAGTATACAGAACTTTTTGCTCGTGGGGTTGGCGAAGAGACAGACATTGTTTCTAAGGAAATGTACACTTGGCGAGACTTAGGTGCTAATAACACTCCTGGTGCAGGCGATAGCCTTACACTCCGGCCAGAAAATACTGCATCAGTCATTCGTGCTTATATCCAACATCAAATGTGGCAACAAAGTGACATGGTTAAATTATTCTATGTTGGGCCACAATTTCGACGTGAACACGGTCGCAAAGGGCGTTTTCGCCAGTTTTACCAAATTGGTGTAGAAATAATTGGCAAGAGTGACAATCCTGCGATTGAAGCAGAGGTTATTGAAATGTTGGACTGGATTTTAAGCGCGCTCAAAATAACAAACACTACTTTGCTAGTAAATTCTGTTGGCTGTCCAAAATGTCGTCCTCAGTTTAACGAAAAGCTAAAGACAGAAATTGCTCCTAGGCTAGCAGAGATGTGTGGAGATTGTAACCGCCGCTATGAAACCAATATTTTACGGATTCTAGATTGTAAACATGATGTAGCAATTGTAGCTGAGCTTTCATCAATTCAAGATGTGCTTTGTCAAGAATGTCGCACGCACTTTGCAGATTTTTGTCGTCATTTAGACAATCGTCATCTCAATATTAAATATCAAGTTGATCCAAAATTAGTTCGTGGGATAGATTACTACACTCGCACGGCTTTTGAGATCGTGACTACTAGTGAAGACCTAGGCTCTCAAAATGCTTTACTTGGTGGTGGTCGTTATGATGGCTTGTCAGAGAGTTTGGGTGGGCCTCCAACAAAAGGTTTTGGCTTTGCTTTGGGACTAGATCGTTTTGTGATGTCTTTAACTGAAGATGTGCCTGATTCTAGTACTCCTACTGTATTTATTGCGCATTTAGGAAAAGAAGCTTTTGAATTTGCCTTGCTACTAGTTAGCCGCTTACGTCAAGCAGGGGTTAGTTGTGCAATGGATTTTGAAAACCGTAACTTAAAAAATTCTATGAAACTAGCGGATCGTTCTAAGGCTAAATACGCGCTAATTATTGGGGAAGAAGAGCTAACAAAAGGTA
>JAHFUF010000121.1 GCA_023265235.1 Blastocatellia bacterium | reverse complement strand
TTTTAAAGGCTGATACTAAAAAGTAGTATCAGCCTTTTTGGTTTAGCAAAAGCTATAACTCCTTGTGTTAAAGAAATGGAAAGTGGAGTAAAAAATATGGCACAGAAGAAAATATACTCTAAAACAAGCCTAAATATTGAAAAAGCTCCAATGCCAAAAGCTTTTGCTCTAACAACAGTCTCGCAAAATAAAAACAATTCAGAATTAGAAGCTAGTTTTTTAGATTCTATTTTGGCAGAAGATAAGTTTAATTTACCAAATATAAAAGAAAATAAAAAAAGTAGCCATTTAGCAGAAGATGGTGCTGTTAAAAAAGCATTAGCAGAAATAAGTTTTATTGAAGCTAATGAAACGCTAGAAAAAGGAGATTTACCAAGTGCGATAACTAAATATAAAGAAGCTATTGGCTATTTTCCAGATAATACTGATTATTACTTGAAACTTGTGGAGAGTTTTAAGAAAGATATTAAATATAAACTAGAACTAGATGTTTTACTTAAAGATATTGCTAGAAAGTTTCCTGATAATAGTGAGATAAAAGAAAAATTAGAAGAACTAAATCCATTACCTAAACAAGAAATAAAACCTCTTGCCAAAACAATTAATTATAATAAAAATAGTTGGGCTAATACGAAACCACTAGAGGACAATAAGGAAACAAATCTAAAAAAGCCAACAGAAAAATTAGCTAAAGCGCCAAAAATAAATACTAGTAATATTTCAAATGCTAAGACTCCAGCTAATAATTCTCAGACAAAAAAGTTAAAAAATAATGTTTATATTTTTACAGAAGAAACAAAAAAGCAAAAACGATATGTTCAGGTGATTACATTATTGTTTTTAATAGCACTACCTATAGGGATTTTTCTAGGACTAAACAAATCCTATAAAGAAACCATAATAGAAACAGTACCAATCGCCCCTGAATCACAAAGCAATTTGGCTTTAAATCAACTTTATTTTTGTTGGGCTTCTAATACAGATAAAGCCGATTATCTACTTCAAATAGAACAAGAAGGAAACGTTGTACTAGAACGCTATACTAAGGAAAAGTTTTATTTAGTTTCTCAAGAAGAGGCACAAGTAATTAAGAAAAACACTTATTGTACTTGGCGAGCTATTCCTATTTCTCCTAAACGTGAATCCTTAAACTATAGGACTATTGAAGGCCAGTTTATGCTTATTAAGTAGATAGAGAAATAAGAGAAATTATTGATTTTTATGGATTTGGCTTAAGTAAAATTAAGCTAAGTAAACGAAGAATGCGCATTTCAACCCACACAGGGAAAATTATTTAGCATAGCAAAGTAATATAAATATAAAGTAAAAAGAGGTTGAAATACGCATTAAAGGAAGATCTATAGGGGAGACTTTCTTAAAATAATTTTTATTGTGGTTTAGCTGCTTTATTGGCAGATTCATCAATAACAATCATGCTTTTCTCGCCTTCAAAAGCGATACCATTAAGCACCCTAGCGTTGTTTTGTTCTTTAGTGGATAGAAATGTTTGTTTTACTTCTTGATCTCTAGGGAGAAGTTTAGCAGAGGTTTTAACTAGTAACTCTTTTTCCTTCCAAATAGTTACTTCGTTAGTTTCATCATTAAAAGTTACTTTATAAGTACCTTTCTTAACTAATGTGCCATTAACAGTGGTGTCATTTTTGAAAGCAATGAATTTGCTTTTTTCTTTAGCGAAAGCGGCAGTAAGGCCGAGAGTGCAGACAAGTGTTAATAGAGCAATACGGGATAATAAATTTTTCATGGTGAACTCCTTTATTTATGAGTAGTAGAGACTATATGCCTAACCTACTATTGCATTTTATTATTTGAATTGATTTGTTTCTAGTAACGTAGCTCTCTAAAAAAGGTTTCAAAGTTTCAGGATTTTCTCAGAGTTTTTCCAGAAAATTTAGCTTTGCCTTATTGCTATTCAACAACGTTTCCTGTTTATTGCTCGCTTTTGGTTACATTAACAAATAATAATTAGCCCCTAAGTGGTTACATGTGATAACCGTACTTAGGTTACATTGTGTTTTGTTGGATCAGAAGCGGCTTCAATACGCTTACAATCTAAGAGATACTCTATATAAATATACAAAGATATTAACCAAGTTAAGCCTAATATTGCTGTAATAATAATAATTCCACTAATATTTGGTTCTGCTTTTATAAATGCTCCTATAGAAGCAGCAACCGTTGTAATAATCCCTGTTTGAGTCAATACTAAGCGTTTTACTGTACCAGTAGAAGCTTTTAAGAAATCAGTTGTCTTATCTATAGTTGAGCTATCTATACTAGCTAAACCTGTTTGAATAATTGTAGGAGTTGTAGAAGTTGTAGAGGAAGGATTATTTGCTTTAATGATAGTAAATTGACCATAGTTTCCTTGTGCTTCATTGCTATCCCAAGCTGTTTTGTCTAATCCACACAAAGTAGTAGTAGCGATAGACTGTTTTATATTCCATTTATCATAAGTTTTTGAATTTAACCAACCTGTAGATTCTGCTAACCATGAAAATTCTACAAAGTCTAAGTTTTTGCGCAAATAATCACAGCAAGCACCTGAACCATAGACACCTATTTTGTAAATAGACTTGGAGGTTGATGAATCCTTTAATCCATCAAATACGCCCTGAAAATATTCTTTGATTGGCCCTTGTATATCTTGGGATGTAGCATCATAGTCAACTGCAAAATATATAGCCGATTGACTTGGCTGATTTATGTCTTGAGCATAAGCATAAGCACTTTTTCCATCACTTTTACCGCGATCATTTGAAAAATAACTTTTAGAAGTCGGACCATCTTCATAAACAGCAATAAGAGCAATACCTGCTTGGTTTAGAGCAGTTGCTTCTTCTAAAGTAAGACGCTTACTAGGGTTTTTTGTAGTACGGCTATAATAACGAGCAACAAAATCTATTCCGTTTTGTTTTAAGCAACTAGCAAGATCACTACATATTCTATCTGTTGATATACCTTTCATATGATCTTCCTAAAAGTAGGGGCGAACCTATGTGTTCGCCCTTCTTTGTCTGATGTTTAAGAAGGGCGAACACATAGGTCACTGGTGTCAACTTAACGATAAAGAATAGTAAATAAAAGGAGTTAGAAAAAAAGAAAGCACAAAATAAAGACTTATAAAATCAATAGTTTTCAAAATTACCATATCTATTGTGTTTTAAGTTTTCTTTGCTTACTAATAAGCTTTCCCTTTTAATTTCTAAGTATTAATGTTTCCTGAGACTTACAGCTTAAGTTGACACCAGTGACACATAGGTTCGCCCCTACTTTTCTTTATTTCCGATAATGCATATTAATTATTGCTTACTTCGCATTATGTTTTATTGGACTAGAAGCAGCTTCAATTCGCTTAGAATCTAAAATGTGTTCTGTGTAAATATAAAATGAAATCAGCCATATTAAGCAAACCATCGCTATAATTATAACTATGCCACTAATCATAGGCTCTGATTTTATAAATGCTCCAATACTCGTCAAAGCAGTACTTATACAACCTATTAATGTTACAGACAAACGCTTTAACGTAGTCTCAGAAGCTTGTAGAGCATCTTTTGTTTTATCAATATAAGCTAGTATTGGTGGTTGTGTTTGTGGTTGTTGTACTGGTACTGGTTGTTGTTGTATTGTTGTAGGTGGCTGTAAAGAACTATCTATATTTTCTTCTGTAGTAGAATTGTCAACTATATATTCAAGAGGAATATCTGGAAGTTGATCATTTTCAACCACTGAGCTTTTTAAGATTGATTCAAACCAACTAGCCCAAAGTGTTATATGCTCTACACCTGGGGAATTTTCTTGTTTAAGTTCACCTGGGTTAATTACATTTCTTGCATCTCTATAATCACGTTTACTACCATCCGCAGTTACATATGCTCCTAATTTACGCCCAGTAAACCACCCTTCTAAACATCCTCGTACCATTATAGGATAAGCATATTCTGGTTCTGACGCCAAAAAAGGGCTAGTCTCAAAGTTAACATTATCAAGATTAAGTTTTTCTGTTGCGTTTTGATAGTTAGGACGGAATGTTAGCTGGACATAACCTCGGCCACGATACCTTTGAGCATCACCCGATTGAGTATTACCCATCTTATTCTGATATTTTGATAAATATTTTTCGCTACCCTGTTCATCCAAATGCTCAAAATGCCCTGTTTCCCAAGTAGCAGTAGCCAACATATAAGCTAATTGATATACCCCATCAATATTACTATCTCTCTCAGCCATACCAAGAATTAAAGGGAGGTGATATTTTTCTCCTTCTGTTGGTGTCGAAAAATACTTATTATGTTGTGTCCAGAAAGTATTTAAATCGACTTTCATATATTTCCTACTATTTACTCATTAATTTATTCATTATAATAATGTTAGTCAATTACTCTACTTTAACGCTAACAGGATACCCAGTGTATTTTGCAGCTAAAATAATTTGTAAGTTTGTGATAACTGATCCTAAACTGCCAGTCATTGAGTATTGATCTGGACGGTCGTTTTCTTGTTCTTCATCTTCTGTAAATCCCACTCTTTGATAATATTTCCTTAAGTTGGCGGTTTCTCCTTCATCAGCAACAAGATGAACTTTTAACCATTCAGTAGCAAAACTAGAATTCCCTTCTTTTATATTATCTGAAAAAGCTCTTTGACAAAGAGATAACATTAGACGAAATCCATAACCTCGGTTACGGTAATCTTCGTCAACATCTACTCTAAGAATAGTTAAGGACTCGTTAAATATAAGGTTGGCAGAGCTACTACCAATTTCACTTGCTATATCATTTTTCAAAACTAATGCTATGTCTTCAAAAG
Source organism: Blastocatellia bacterium (assembly GCA_023265235.1). Lineage (GTDB taxonomy): Bacteria > Acidobacteriota > Blastocatellia > Chloracidobacteriales > JADJPF01 > JADJPF01. The sequence goes on along the minus strand of JAHFUF010000121.1, from coordinate 5,269 downwards.
TATGCCCTTTATTAAGTTTCTCAAGAGTAATTGTAAACGGCATGTTTCCCCCTAAAATACCACTATAGTTTTAGAGCATTAGCTACTGAATTTTCTATCGTGTAAATAATCAAGTATGTCCCAGAACCAGTCTGTATCAGTATCATTATTTAATTGCTCTATCTTTGTTTCATCAGTTTCTAGATTCCAGGCTGCTACAGTGGCTAGCTCATTATCAGGAGGGCAATTTGGATATTTGGTATAAATAGCTCCATAGCTAGTTATTGTCCCTGATTGAATATCTGTAGCTGCATTTTGACCTGCTGTTAAATTAGTTGTAATGGTTGAAACTATTTCGCTTAAATTACTAACACAAAAATAAACACCATAATAAGTATGGCTTCCGCTAAGACGTTTTAGTGAAAATGAATCCGTGTATTTACTAGTGAGATCATAATTAGTTTCTTCCAAAAACTCCCTAATAGCTCCTGTAAATTCATCTTCACCAGATTTAAGACCGCCTCCTGGGAATGCAAATTTTCCTGCTCCATGTAAGTTGCCACTAGGATTAGCATTAACGCTACCAGAACCAGGGTTTGCTGGATCAGAGAAAAAATATCCTTTTGTATTTTTTACAAATGAAGCAAAGTTTTCTGAATCGTCATAAACAATAGCATATACAAATTGTGCCATATCTAATCTCCTTAAGTTAAAATTCTTCAATGTTGGTTAAATGAAACTTAAAAGGGGTGCTTTCAGGGCCAGGGCCTCCACCTACTAGTATTAGTTCAGCTTTTTTAATACCTATTAAATAGAATTGTTGAAAGATTGTTTTCAGTTCTATGTCAGATATTAAAAGTGTGTCGCCTTCTTTTACCTTAGGTAAAATACCAACCCAAATAATATACTTAAATTGAAAAAATGCTCTCTCTTGTGGAATAAGCGAACTATAGCGACTCAATAGTTTATTACTACGAAAAATATTAACGTTATAAGAACCTTGATTTAAGGTGTTTTCTACCTGTATTTCTAAAGGGTGGTTGCCTAAACCCGACTCTACAAAGCTTGTTTGATTGGTTTCTCGTGTTATTTTGTACAAATGACCAGGTTGTAATTTAATCTGTGGTTTATGATTACCGTAATAATCACTAACTGAAGCAAAAAGCTTGTTTGAAAAATCTATTTCATAATAATGGTCATAACTTAGTTGATTGATAACATTCCAAGCAATAATAGAGTTATCTTTGTTAGCATTAGCACAATTTTTTTGAAAAAAAATTATGCTTTGTGGCCTAGGGCTATCAGATAAATTAATTACTTTTAACTGTGTGCCTATTATCAAGATAACCTCACAAAACAAAGATAAAAACTATGGAGATTAATGGTGTTTAAGCCATGCTGTACATAGTTTAAACACCATCAAAACAAGTCAATACTCTAATGGAATTACCATATTATGGTTTATCAAAACGTGCATCCCCAGTTTGATTAAAACCGTTGAAAGTCATGCCAGTAATTTCCCTTACGTGTCCATTTAAATGAAATTTGACATCGTATTGTTGTCCTTCTACAGGGCCACCTTCTTCAAGTTCAGGGTTATTAGCAAGAACATGGTCATTTCCAAAGGCATCTCTGACGTAATCACCATTGCTAGCTTCTACTTTAAGCAGTCCACCTAATACAGCATAAGCTTTGATTAATGTGATTGCAGCCATAAAAGTCTCCTATTGCAAAAAAATGTTAGGCACTTAATTACAGATTTCGCACATTCATAAGCTTAAAGCTATAGGGTTTTGAGCTAGCACCAGCACCGCCGCCAGTCATAACAATATCAGCCGAGGCTACACCAAGCAGACTAATCTCTGTATTAATCAAGGAAAGAATAGCTGAATTCATTACTTGACCTTCTTCAATTTCTGCTGCAACTCCAATCCAAATAGTAGGTTTAAATTGAAATACAGCTTTTTCTAAAGGAACAATGTTAGTTTTTGCAGCTAATAGTTTTCCGTCACGGTATACACAAGCATTAATGCTACCTTGAGTTAAACTATTGCGTACTTCTACATCTTTAGGGCTAGCAGAAGGACTACTAGCTGGAACCAAAACATCTCCTGAGCGATCCAATAGAACTTCAAATGCTTGACCTGGGTAAGCTAATAATTGAGGAGTAAAATTACCATAACTGTCACTAGCACTTACATTCATATCTAAAGGATAAGTAAAAGGATGATTGTCACCAACACCACAGTTTTCAATCACTGTCCAAGCTACTGCTAGTTCATCATAGCCAGTAGATACATTTTTTTGGAAAACAACAATTTCACTGTTATTAGAATCATTTGAATTATTGATAAAGTTTAACTTAACTACGGTTCCCATAAAAAATACCTCACATTTTAAATTTTGATTTTTGTAAACAGACGATATAGGTTTTATTACTAGTAAATAGATAAACACCTATTTTATTAGTAACAGGTAAAAAAGCTATTTAACCTATTTTATTAGGTTAGACACAACTCCCCTTAAAGGGCTTAAATATCCTTAAAAACTAACTAAGTTATTTGATTACTTTAAGATACTATCACGTAAGGTTAATTGCCTTTTGGTAAAGCAATATTTGGTAAGTTATAGATAGCATACATTTGTAAGATTAAAGCTATATGGATAGGAGGTAAGACCTGCGCCGCCCCCCCTCATTTCAATATCAGCCTCAGCTATCCCAAGTAGTGGTATCTCTGTATTACTACTAGAAAAAATGGCAGAATTTATTTCCTGTCCTTGTTCAATATCTGATGCAACACCAATCCAAATGCTAGGATTAAATCGAAATACAGCTTTTTCTTTAGGTACAATATTATTTTTTAATGCTATTAATTTGTTATTACGATAAACCCCAACATATATACTGCCACGAGCTAAAGTATTTAACACTTCGACTTCTTGGGAACATGCAGCAGGCGTATGAGAAGGAACTAGAATATAGCCTGAACGACCTAATTTAATTTCAAATGCTTCTCCTGGGGCTGCTAGTAGTTTTCGAGTATGATTACCAAAACTATCAATAGCATTTACTGATATATCCCAAGGATAATCAAAAGGATGTGTGCTACCAACTCCACAATTTTCAATTGTCTTCCAAGCTATAGCCAGCTCATCATAGCTAGTTGCAACATTCTTTTGAAAAATAACTATCTTACTATTATTGAAGTCATTTGAAAAATTAACAAAATTCAATTTGGTTACTATTCCCATAAAACACCTCTTGATAAAAGTAAAAATTTTCTCTTAAGACGCAAAAACGTTATATCCTGGGAATTGTGCTGTAAAAGCTGTTTCTAACTGGTTGGCAGTTGCTATAGCAGAAGTGTATGTTGTTTTATCGCTAGTCCATACCATTGTTACTAACCAAGTAGGGTTTGCTTCATTGACGTCATCTCTGGCAGCAGTTGCAGATAGCTGTTTTGGGCCAGTATCAGGTTTGTTTCCGTAAACTTCACAAGTTGCCATAATCTTTTCCTTTAATTTGTAGGATGTGAGTTTTTTGCAATGTGCAAATAAAAAGTAAGCTTATTTTCAGTAGAAAGCCTTTGACCCTCTACCTTGTTACTAATTTATTACTAAGTACATCGCCTCTCACTAAGTAAGGCGAGATAATTTCAAGTAAAGCGACACAAGGCGGGAAAACTTTTTCCAGCTTCTCTTTTCCATCTTTTCCATCTTTTCTATCTTTTCTTTTCTAACTTTTATAAACCTCTTAAAGTAAAATTAGAAAGCAAGAATTAGAAAGCAAGAAATAGATATTTTCTTTTTAATATAAGTCTTAAATTAGTAAACAATTTACACAATATTAGGAGGCTTATGAATAACATTTTTTCTACTGAATCAACACGCTGGCAAGCATTAGTTGAACGTAATCAACAGGCTAATGATATGTTTGTTTATGGTGTATTAACGACAAATATTTACTGTCGCCCTGTTTGTAGTTCACGTTTGCCAAAACAAGAAAATGTAAAGTTTTTTGATAGCTGGCAAGTAGCGGAAAAAACAGGCTTTCGTGCTTGCAAACGTTGTAGCCCACAATTGTCTGATAAAGCTGATCCGTCTATTAATGCAATTATTTCTGCTTGCAAACTTATAGAAACATCAGAAAACCTTCCTTCACTTAATGAGCTAGCCAACAGAGTTGGTTTAAGCTCTTATCATTTTCACCGTATGTTTAAGAAAATTGTTGGACTTACTCCTAAACAATATGCTTTAGAAAAACGACTGTCTCAAGTGCGTGCTAACCTGCAAACGGACGCTAGTATTACTGATACTGTCTATAATGCTAGGTTTGAGTCTAGTAGCCGCTTTTATGAAACTGCTACCTCTTCATTAGGGATGAAACCAACAAAGTATCGTAGGGGTGGCCTAGGAATAAAAATTCGTTTTGCTATAGTTCAATCTTATCTAGGTTATGTGCTAGTAGCGGCTACAGAGCAGGGTATTTGCAAAATAGATTTTGGTGATAGCCAAGAACTTTTAGAAGAACTCTTAAAAAAGACTTTTCCTAATGCTGATTTACAAACCAATGATTCAGGTTTTCAAACTCTAGTTGAACAGGTTTTAACTTTCTTAGAAGCACCAAATCGAGGGCTATCCTTACCGCTTGATATTCAGGGAACAGCCTTTCAACGCCGTGTTTGGGCAGCTTTACAAAATATAGCGCCTGGTACAACTAGTAGTTATTTACAAGTAGCCACACAAATTGGCAGTCCAAAAGCAGTACGTGCTGTTGCTCAAGCCTGTGCCTCTAATAACATTGCAGTAGCTATTCCATGTCACCGTGTAATACGTAATAACGGAGATTTAGCGGGTTATAAATGGGGAATAAACCGCAAACAAAGGCTCTTAGAGCAAGAATCATCTTTTTTGGCTTCTGAAAAGTAGGGGCGAACTGTTCGCCCTACATCAGGATATTTTATTTTACATTTTATCAATTTTATTTATTCCCAATTAATCAATAGTCTTTGAACCTCTAAACAGAAAATTGCTGTATCTCTTCTACGTTACATTATGGTGGGGATTTTTGCCTCACCATAATGCCACAACTAAACTAGAAAAACTTCCTTCAACCTTTTATTATATTTTTAACCTTATCAATAATAATAAGTTAACTGCTAAGGGTTTTATACTAAGCAGGGCTCAGAGATTGCATTATCAAAAACTTCTTGGTTATTAAAGTAGATTTGATTTATAAAGTGTTTAGAGAAATGCCCGATAATAGATTTAGCTAAATAGGAGACTTTTT
>JAHFUF010000120.1 GCA_023265235.1 Blastocatellia bacterium | reverse complement strand
CAATATAGATATTATGGAATTTAAGGACAATTCCTTTCACTCTATCCACATAAACTAATTATTTGGCTTAAGCATAAATATATTTAGCTGCCACATAATACCCATGCAGTCCTTTACCCATATAAGCATTTACCTATTTACCCACTTTAACCCACATAAATTATTTACTCTCAATCAAACCAACTTTTTGTTGATTTTTTTGTTGAGTATAAAACCCATGTAACCAATTAATTTGGTTCATCCACAATACCCATTTACCCAATTAAATCCACAAAAACCATTAAATCCACAAAAACCAAAATTGACTCATAAACTAATAAGCTAATAGACCTACTTTGGCTACTAGCACATAAAGGAGTTTATATGGCAAGTATTACAACTATTGAAAACTTAGTACAGGAAAAAGAAAGTATAGCTAAATTACTAAAAAAGAATTTAGTAATTGCTCAAACTTTTGACCGTATGGGCGATAAGAATTTTGCTAATGATCACTTTAGCAAAGTCTATATATTCGCCCAACGCCTCTGGACAATAGACTCTCAAATCAAGCAAGCAGCGTCTATTAACTAGCAATTACCCAACAAAACCACATAACCCAACATAACCCATTAAATTAAGGAGAATCCTATGAATAGAGATTTGTCTTCTAGTATTTTGAAGGAAATAACAAAATTAGAAGAAGAGGAAAACCTATATGTTAGTACTGGACGATATTGCCTTCAACGCAAGGATCAATATGGTGCAACTTATTTTTTTACAAAAGCTAATCAGGCTTTTTTAAAAAGAGAGCAGCTAGTAGCACGCTTAACCATAATTTTAGCTAGTGTTGGAGTAAATATTCCCTAATCACAAGAATTGGCTAAACCTCTGGCACAATGATTTTATTTTCTTCAAGACAGAAAACTACCTATTTTCATAGACTAAACCCACAAATCAAACCATTAAACCCAATACAACCATACCAATACAACCACATTAAGGAGACAATTTATGAAGCAACTAGGCATTTATGAAGTTCTAAACACCTATCATCTTTTTTTAGAAGAAAATACTAATAAAGATGGTAAAACGACTTATCTTATTAGTACTGCTGAGTCACCTGAAAAGCTCTATCCAAAAGCTTTTGATTTGGTAGGAGAAGAAAAGAAAAAAGAATTTAATTTGCTAACAAAGACAAAACACAGTCCCTTAAATTATGTTACTCAACAAAGAAATAGAGTCGAGCAAGAAGAAGAACTAGCTTTATGTGTTGGCAAAAGCTATCTAAGACAAGGCGACCAACAAAGAGCAACTTACTTTTTTAGTAGAGCAAACTTGCTTTATCAGCAAAGAGCAGTACTAGAAAAAGAGTTTCTCTCTTTAATGGGATTAAACATTTCTCAAGCTAATTTTGTTAACCCAGTTCAACTCTAATCACTTTGTTTAATTTTTCTCTAGCCTAAAAACAAGCTTAATAAAGCTAAAACCCACTATTAAAAGACAAACTAAAAATAAATAGCACTGCCACTAAATAGGACTAAAACTTAGCTTCTATTAAAGGGATAACTATATTTATTTTTAGTAGGTAAACCCAAAAATCAACCCAAAAACCCACAAAAACGATTAAGGAGAATCCAATGAATCAAACCAGTCAAAATCATAATATTGCTAAGTGCGACCACAGCAAAACCTATAGTTCTTATAGTTCTGTGAGCAATAAAATCAAACTAGTTAAAGAAACAAACCAAGTTCAACAAGTTGATGAATTTAGTGATTACTTAGAAAAGATAAAACAGTTTTGTAAGAATGTAGCAAAACAAGATTTATCCCTAGGTTTAACTATTAAACAAGCAATAGATATTGTACTTGTTGCTGATAGACTCCAGATTCCTAGACTTGATGCTTTGAGAGCTTGGAAAGCTTGTAAAATAGGAGTTATCATTAGCCCAAATTTCTTGAGTTCACTACTTATTAGTCGTGATATGTTATCTAGTGTTACTTTTTATAGTAGTAATAAGAAGGAGTTTAACTATTTTCTTCATATTAGTAATACTAGTAAAGAAGTAATAGGTCAAGCTAGTTATAAAGATTACATAGATAACAATAAGTGGAAGTCTGATAGTAAAAAAGCTATCTCAGAGCTTGCTTTAATGAATGCTCTAAGAGAAGCTTTTCCAAATCTTTTAATGGGTGTTATCTGTCCATCAGAAGTTCCACCTTCTAACTTTTCACAGATTAAAACCCTATTACTAGATTTTTCTCATAAACTAGTAGACCTTGGAAGCTGTTTTCTTGCTAACTTAAAAGCTGAGGTAAAAGCTCCTAGTAAGTATCTAGAAAAAAAGCAAACTAACAAGGCTAAAACTCTAACTCAAAGCAAACTTAAAGAGAATAAAGAAGAAATGTTTTTTAATTTAGAGGAATTAGAATGTAAACCCTCTAAGTACCAAACTACTCGTTTTAACTAAACTAAGTAAAATACTTAGACATTTAGACATTAAGTATTACAAAAACCATTACCCATCAATCCCAACCCATTAATCCCAATTATCTCTTTTAACTAAACAAACCCACAAAACAGAGAAACAATAAAAATCTTTAACCAAGGTCTTATTGTTTCTCTATTTACTATGTTATTATTGAAATTCTATGGAGGATAACACGATGTCACAAGATACACTCAACAAAATATTAACTGTTGTAGAAAGGCTTGCAACTAACTTTGATGTTTTGGCAAAAGATGTTGAAATTCTTAAACAAGATGTTCAAACGGTTAAACAAGATGTAGATATATTACGCCAGGAATCAAAAGAGACTAGGCAAGCTACTATAGATGCTCTTACCTATTTAGTTGAACTAGAAGAAAAAGTTAATGCTGTTGATGCTAAAGTTAATGCTGTTGATGCTAAAGTTGATGCTCTTACCATTAGAGTTGATACTGTTGATAATAAAGTTGATATTGTTGATGCTAAAGTTAATGCTAAAATTGATATTCTCATTGTCAAAACAGATACAATTCAAAAAGATGTAAAAGTTGTTAAAGAACAAACTAAGCTTCAACAAAGAGAACTTGATAGTATGCAAGTAAGGACTTCTTCCATGAAAGAAGACATCAACGAAATTCAAGATAAATTATCTCTAAGATAATTTACTAGCCTGTAAATCAATTTTGAAGCCCAAAAACATAGTAAAACTTACAAACTTGTTTTAGCTATGTTCCCACTTTCCCATAAATAAACCCAAAAAAGATAAGTTAATCTAATAAAACAATAAAGTTAATTAAGTTTAACTTATTAGCTATTTTAAGCTTAAGTAGTGATTTGTTTTAGGTTAACTTTCCTTTTCTATAGCACGCAATCCAATAAACCAAATCAATTCAACCCAAGTTAAATCAAACCAAACCCATAATCTAAGGAGAAAACCATTATGTATCTTCAACAGGCTCTTATAGCGATAGCTATCTGTATTCAAGCAAAAATCCCAATACTGATTTGGGGTAGTCCTGGTAGTGGAAAAACAAGTGCGATAACTTCTATTACTAAGTTTTTTCAATTACCAATAGAAATTGTTTTGGCTTCCATCAGAGAACCATCAGATTTTTCTGGTCTACCTGTTATTGATCCAGTTAATAAAACAACTAGTTTTGCTGCACCAGACTGGGCGAGACGTTTAAGTAATAAAGGTCAAGGAGTTCTTTTTCTTGATGAATTAACGACTGCTGCTCCTGCTGTTCAAAAAGCATTACTTAGAGTAGTCCTTGATAAAGTAGTAGGAGATTTAGCTTTACCAAAAAATATTGCTATTGTTGCGGCGGCTAATCCACCCGATGAAGCTGCCGATGGTAATGATCTTGCACCACCTATGGCAAATCGTTTTGTTCACTTAAACTGGCCTAATGACGCTCAAGCTTGGTGTCAAGGAATAAAGCAAGGATGGCATATAGGCTCTTTACCTCTTTTAGCTCAAAACTGGGAAAGCCAAATAGAATCTGTTAAGACACTAATAACAGGATTTATTAGCAAAATGCCTCAAATGCTTTATCAGTTCCCTAGTGATCCAACCCAGATGGGCAAAGCCTGGCCTAGCAACCGCTCGTGGGATATGGCAATTAGAGTAATGGCAGCATGTCAATCAGCCAATATTAGTGATGAGATTATGTATTCTCTTATTGCTGGTTGCATTGGTGAAGCGGCTGCTATTAGTCTCTCAAGCTATTTACGAGAGATGAATTTACCAGATCCAGAACAATTACTAGCTAATCCTAATAGTTTAGTCTTACCGACTAATAGACATGACGTGATACAAGCTATTTTAATGTCTGTTGTAAGTAGCGTACTAAGGAATATGACTATAGAACGTTATAGACAAGGCTTAAAAGTCTTATGTAAAGGAGCTAATGATGGTGTTGTTGATATAGCTTGGCCTGCACTTAGTGTTTTAGAAAAACATAAACCTGCTGATGCCAATAATGCAATCCCTGAAATGGCTGTATTCAAAGACTTCTTAAAGCTAGTAGCTTAAAGCAAAGATACAAAATACCTCAAAGATTATTCATTAATTCAACCACCAATCCATTAATCAATTAATGCGCAACCATAACCAATAATCCATAACCAATAATCCATAAGGAGAATCCCATGCAAACTAGTTCTATGAAAACAGTAGTGTTTGATAAGTGTGTCCTACTATCTATAAATCTGCAAAAGTTTAGCGTTCAACGCAAAGCTGATAAGAACAAAATAGAAACACCAGCAGATAAAGAAATGGTAACTTTTGGAAAGAAACTCCTAGATAGTCCTGAACTTAGGAATATTGAACAGTTAGACAGAAAAATTTATTCCTACTTACAATGGGATAAAGGAATGAAAAGTTTACCATTTACTTTTAAGGATGGGATTTACTTAATCCCTATTTCGCTGTTGCTAGAAGTAGAACACCAATTACTTGTGTTTTTAGAGACAAGAAATAGCTTAGTTTCTGCTTTCCTAAAAGTCTATAAAAGGCAAATAGAAGAAGCTAAAACTAGACTAGCTGATCAGTTTAGAGAAAAAGACTATCCAACACTTACTCAAGTAGCTAGCCGATTTGTTATATATTGGGAGAAATTTATTCTCTCAGTACCAGAGAGTATTAAAGAAGTTTCTCCTTTTCTTTTTCAAGAGGAAAAACAAAGAATAGCTACTCAAATGCAAGAAGCTCTTGAAGAAATCTTGGTGTTAATGCGTCAAGAAGCCAATAGTTACATCAAAAGACTTATTGGCAAATTAACACCTAAAAAGGATGGTTCTTACCCATCTTTAGAAAAAGATAGTTTTGAGAGAATCAAATCCTTCTTAGAAAGCTTTCAAGCTAGAAATATCTGCAATGATAAAGATTTAGGAGTTGCGGTAGAAATGGCTAGACAAGCTTTACAAGGCGTCAAGATTTCTGACTTAGAGAATAATGATTTACTAAGACAAGAGATCCGTATTGAGTTTGAAAAAGCTAGTCAGGTATTTTCCGGGCTTAATATTACCCAAACAAGCAAAATAACCAATAATGAGTTTTCTCCTATGTCTGAAACTGAGATTAGAGAGCAAATAGAAGATGCAATCAATGTTTCAGAACAGGTAGCTAATAACAGAGTAGATTGGGCAGACGACCTATTTAGTTTTTGTGGTATCGCTGCATAAAAAATTCAAGGTCTGCTACGGTAGACCTTAATCAATCTCACATTCATTAAACTACTAGATCAGGTAGACTAAAGGAGAAATAAATTATGAGTATAGTGATGCCAAAAGAGTTAGCGGCGGCTCGTTTTATAGCTGCTAATAAACGTCCATATCTAGCTTTAGCATTATTTGCTCTAAGCCCAATAGAAAGAATAGGGTTAAAAACAATGACTTGTGATAACAAGTATCGTTTGTACTATGACCCAATAATTTTTACTAAATGGAATAGAGAGCAAGTAGCAACAGTCCTTATTCACCAAGTTAGCCATATCCTTAGAAAACATCATTTAAGATGTGAAAAGATTAATGCTAATGCTCAGTTGTGGAATGAAGCTACTGATGCAGAAATTAATGATGATTTATTAGGTGAAGGCTTAGACCTTCCTGAAAATCCTATTACTCCTACATCCTTACAAGTAGGGATTGGGAATGGTAGGCTAGCTGAAGAATACTACGCCGCACTACTAAAGAAACAAGAACAAAAACCTACTAGCCAATCACAAAAAAATCAACAAGGTCAATCTCAGCAACAGCCACAAAAAAATCAACAACCTAACGAGCAACACTCTCAACAAGAAGCAAGCTCAAATAAGGAGAGCCAAAAACCTCAAAACCCAGTTCCTAAAGCTCAAAGCCAAGGCACTGCGACTTCTGAGAATGTTTTAGATGGTGATTCTAAAGACAATAACACAACAATAGCTCCTAAAAATCCTGATTCTAAAGATGAAAAATTCTTAGATAAAAAGGGTGGAGATAAAAAAGAAATCCCTGCTCCTGGACATGGCAAATGTGGAAGTTGTGCTACTGGAATAAGAGAAGATTACGAGGCTGACGACTCAGAGTCACCTGGATTAAGCTCTATAGAACAACTAGCTTTAGAAGAAAAAGTTGCAAAACAGATTCTTAAAGCTAGCCAAGGTAGAGGGCGAGTTTCAGGTGGTTGGGCAAGATGGGCTAATCAAAAGTTGAAACCAAAAGCAGATTGGCCAAAGCAGTTAAGTAGCTTAATTAGTGCATCAATGCGAATGAGTAACGGTGCAAATGATTATAGCTATAGTCGTCCTAATAGAAGGCAATCTGTCTATGGCAATGTAGTAATGCCTAGCTTAGTTCAACCCATTCCCAACATAGTAGTGATTGTAGATACGTCTGGAAGTTTAAATGACCTGATGATGTCTCAAGCACTAGCTGAGATTGAAACGATAATCAAAAGAAATAGTCAAAAACTACACTTACTTTCTTGTGATACTAGAGTACATTTCAACAAGAAAATCTCTAATATAAAGCAAGTAAAACTACTTGGAGGTGGTGGCACTGATATGAGAGTAGGAATAAAAGAAGCTCTAGAAATAAAGCCTAAGCCTGATGTAATAATCGTTATTACTGATGGCTATACTCTCTGGCCTACTAAGCCACCTAAAGGTACCAAAGTAATTGCTGCTTTAACCTGTCCTAATACTGTTGTTAGCTGGATAAAGCAAGTAAAGCTTTTTGACTAACCACACCATTGATATTATCAAACCCATAATTACCCAATTAAAAGACAAAAGTATTAAAGAATAAGCTCAAGAGTAAGCTTTTATAGCTCTGTTTTCTGCTTACTATCTAAAGCTTTTGTCTTTTTAATGGAAATATTAACCTCAACTAATAATCCAAAACCATAATCCAAATCAACAACCCAAACAAACAAATTAAACCAATAACCCACAACCAAACCCTAAAGAGAAGTTTTTCTATCTTCTATCTATTTAGTTATCTAGGAAAGCTTCTGTCTATGAAAGGAAAATACCCATGAGACCAAAACAAATAGAACAGCAAATGATTCAAGCAAAAGACTATGCCCAATATATGTTGGCAAAAGCCAAAGATCCAAATCAAAACTTCTTAAACTATGAGCCAATGTGTAAGTTATGTTTAGGGACAGGATCTAGAACCGTTTACCAATATGGTAAGCCTTACAGAAAAAGATGTGAGAATGCTACTTGGGATAAAGATAAAAACCGCTTTATCTGTGCTGGTAATATAGGTTGGCAACAATTAGAAACAGAAAATAAGAAGGATTTATCTTGTGAAATCTGGAAAATTGTTGCTAGAGAAAACCTTAAAGAAGGGTTTATGTTTTTCTTAAAGCAAGATTACCAAATAAAGAAGCTAAGTGATTTACTTACTCAACAGCTATACACAATATTACGTATGCTGCGTAGTGGTAGACTATTAATTACTTTAAGCAGTTATAACCTAAGCTCAAGCCAACAGTATCAATTCCAAAAAGCTGCATAGACTTAATAGTTTTAATAGTTTTAATACTCTTAAGCCCATTTTGCCTACCTAACCCAAATTACCCAACTACTTACCATAAACCACATTAATCATTACTGATTACCCATAAACCATTACCATTACCCAAAGGAGCATAGTATGGCTACTTACTTTGAGCAAATTACCACCCGGCTAGATCACTATGATTTGGTTTGTCGATTAAAAAGACAGCGTAATCAATTGATCAAAGCAATTAATGTTATTGCTGAGAAATTAACTAAACTTGAAAGTGACTGTGTTGAAAGAAAAGGTCAACTTCACAAACAGGTAGAAGAACTTAATCTATCAATAGAGATATTTGATGAAATTGATACTTCTCAAGAACAACTTCAATTCCTATTAATGCTAGATGAGCAGGATGATTATCTCTCAGAGCTTTATCAAGAATATGAAAACGAGCTAATTGCTATAGAGCAAGAAATCTTTGAGTTAAAAAATCAACCTCTGTCAGTAGCCGCTTAAATCTCTATCAGCCATACCACAAACCACATAAGACACAAAGCCAGTCAATTTAAAACATCATTAAATAATTGCTATAGCTAGCAATTAATAGGTGTATTTATTTGATAGGTTTTGTGTCTTTAATACCATTAAATAAAGGAGCAAGCAATGGTTCAAGAAGTAATGAAATACTCTACAGCTAAAGCGGTCGCTACTCGCAAAAATAATGAAATCAAAAAACAATTCCCTCTCTTTGCTGACCAAGTAGAAGAAGTTACACCTGAAGCTATTATTGCTAGAAAACAGCAATATATTGAATGGGGTAAAGAACGTAGAGCAGAGCAACAACAGCAAGAGGTAATTGACGCTGCCAAACTCAAAGAACAGTTAAGAGAGTTAATTGATGATGTCAGTGAGTTTTTATTATTGGACGCACAAGTAGTAGAAAGAAAAGACCGTTTTGGAGGTATTGCTACTAGTTATAGATGCATGATTACAAAAATGAAAAAAAGGCTAAACCCCTGTTCAAAGTTAAGCTTGAAGCTATTGTTTTACTTAGAACAAAATAAGCATAGAGATTATAGTGCTTATGAACTAAGCAAGCTTTTTAATGCAGACTTTAGGCTTATATCTCAAGAACTAGAAAATCTTTATGACTGTGGTTTAGCTGACACTCCTAATTGTAGCTGCTCACGAACAAAAGTACCCTCTGCTCACGAACAGCGCAATTTTTTGCTCACGCTCCTTTAGAATGAATAATGTATTCTGCTCACGAACAAGGATGGTTTGCTCGCGAACAAGAATTTCTGCTCACGAACAACGCACTTTGCTCACGCTTTTTTGGAATAAGCAAAGGTTTGATATAAAAGTACTTAAGCACTTATTAAAAATTTAGAGATAATAAACTGCTGAAGTAGAAAAAACTAGATGCCGCTATTGGATAATAAAAACGACTAGGTGTCGCTTTTATTAAAAATAAGCCTTACCTATAATCAACAAGTTACCAAAGTTTGATAAAAGCCATGTCGCCTTTATAGATACATTGCGACATTTCTTTTCATTCTAAAAAAGCGTGAGCAGAAATTCTTGTTCGTGAGCAGAATGCTTCATTCGTGAGCAAACTTTCTTTGTTCGTGAGCAGAATGTGTCATTCATTCTAATTTAATTTGAGCAGATTTTTGCGCTGTTCGTGAGCAGAGGGTACTTTTGTTCGTGAGCAGCTACACCTAATGGGGTACAGACTTGCGCTCTTACAGGCAAAAACTGTTGTCATTGGATGTCTACCTATTAGTCTTTATTTTCATTTCTGCTAACTCCTCAGTAACCAACACCCAACTAAATCCAAACCCAAATTAACTATTAAATCAAAGGAGACTTATGAAAAAACAATCTGATCCTATGACTATGCCCAATACTGCTGCTAAAGAGTTTGAAGGAAAAGATATATCTATATTGCTTGGTGGTGCGGCAACTAACAGCGCGGTAGTAGTAAGAATGTTGCACGGTCGTTGTGACAGTGAAACAGAAAAGGCTCTCAGACTACAGCTTACTAATGGCTATTTATGGCTACCAAAAAAAGCCTTAATTGCTATTAAATCAACCTACTCAACAGATGTTAGTTACAAATTAGCTAAATGGTTTGATTTTTCTCG
>JAHFUF010000725.1 GCA_023265235.1 Blastocatellia bacterium | reverse complement strand
GAGCATCTTAGTGAAGTTTTTTGATATGTGTAGAGATTTCCCAAAAGGGATATTTGGTACTGGGACAAAAAAGCTAAACATCTCTGTTTTTGAGGCAGTATTTTCTGTGGCTTGCAAAGTTGGGTACACAACTAAAAATACCAATGTGGAAGCTATCTCACAGACAAAAATAGAAAAACTCAAGAATGATAGTGATTTTGCTGGTGCTGCTAGTACTAAAAGTACTAATAAAGATAAAGTGGAAATTCGGTTGAAAAAAGCTCAAGAGATTCTTTTAGGATAGTTTATGCCTACAATTATTGATGTTCTAATTGAAAGACATATGGAAATCAGAGAGTTTCTTAACAAGAATAACGAGTTTTCCCTAGCAAGTAATTCTGACGATGAATTTCGCAAGGTACTTGTTCTTAGTATAGCCAGTTATTTTGAAAGTTTAATAACAGATTCTCTTTCTAATTTAGCTCAGAAGACAAACTCAGAACTTGTATGGAATTTTGTTAGGCATAAAGCTATCTCTCGACAATACCATACATACTTTGATTGGAATGGTAAAAATATAAATACATTTTTGAAACTTTTTGGTGATTCTTTTAAGGTAAGTATTTCAAGAGATATAGAGCAAAGTGATGAATTAAAAACAGGATCTATGGCCTTTTTGAATCTTGGAGGTAAGCGTAATGTGTTAGTACATGAAAACTTTGCTGCTTCTTCTATAGACTGGTCTATAGAAGAAATTCTTAAAAAATACAATAGTGCCCTAAATTTCATTAATTTCTTGTTAAACAAAATTCACAACTATGGTTGTGAAGCTTTATAACATTAACTATAACAATAGAAATTTTAATCAACACTAAAATCTGTATTGATTAAAAACAAGTTATCTTATGTTTAGAACTTACAACTAAGACACTGGAAAAAAAGCCACAGAAGTAGCAGGCTATTACACAAGGGAAGAAGAGCTTGGGACATTGCTAAAAGAGCTTATTAACCAAGACCCTGATACAGAAGTGAGAGAAATTGCTGGTTTGGCACTGTCTAGCTACAACAATAAGCTAAAGCTTTTTTAGTTGTAGCTAGTATTACCTACTTAACTAGGCAGATAAAGTGCTACAAAAAGCTTTTTCTAGCTCCACCGCTTTTGGAAATAAAATGTTATTTTCTAGATGGATATGCTTATGTAAGTCAAGCTCTAGCTCCTTCAAGCCAGAGTAAAGCACACTATAACTAGCGCATCCATCACTAGGAGTAGTATAGCCATCACTAAGGCTATGGAGTTCTCTGAGTAAATCGCCAACTTGATCATGCTCATACATCATCATTTGGACAGGATTTTTGACTGAGCCAAAACAAGAATAAGGTATTGGTTCTCTTTGGCTAACAGCCGTTTCAAGCTCAATAATATAAGGAAATAATACTTCTTCTTCCTTAGTCAAATGAGTAGTTAAGTCTTGGGAAAGAAAAGAAAAGAGATCCTTAATTTTAATTAGTTCTGGATGATTTTTTTCGTGAGCATTACAGACTTTGCTAAGTAAATTGTTTAGACGCTCTAATTCTGTTTTAGTAAAAATGTGATGTTTGTTAAGGATATAGTCTATAAGCTGAGATAATTTCTTCTGATCCCAATCAATAAATTCTTTTGTTTCAAGAACAGAATACTTTCCTAAAGCATCACAAACTTCTGATAAATTAACTCCAACATTGCTACAAGCCTTTGCCAAAGACTCTTTGCCGTTACAGCAATAGTCTATACCATAATTTTCAAATACTTTGGCTGCGTTTGGGATTGTGACAGCAAATTCCTGAACCGCTCTATTAGTATCAAATGTTGTAGTGGAAATCATAGTTTTACCTCATCAATAAGTTTTTACTGTTTAACTATGCCTATAGCAAGCCTAATGCCAGCACTTAAAAATCAGTTGCTTAAGTAGTGAGAAACGCGAGAGGTTGGTTATAAACAGTGTAAATAATGGATTTACTGAACAATCAGAGCTATATAGGTACACAAAGAGGCTAGTAGTTTATAGCTTACTCTAGTAACAATTGATAATTATTAATAAAGAATGATTGGAAAATTCCTCAGCAAAGTATGTAAAGTACCTGTGAATTTTCCGTTAGGAACAAAAGATCACATAGATTTATCACTAGGATGTGAAGTTTGGACAAAAGGTAGAGGGTAGATGTTTAGTATGAAAGACAATTTCATCATGCAATAAGCCAATCAAATCTTGGATAGAAAGGCGAGATTTGATTGGCTTTTGTTTTTCTTAATATAAATCAATTATGCTAAATCAACTAAGTCCATAATACATCAATTGGGGCATAAAGTCCTTCTGAAGCATAGGGGACATACTCAAAACCACGCTTAAATGGATCATCTTGGCGAATCATTGTGTAATCAATACCTAAGGCTGAATAGATAGTACAGAAAACATCTTCTGGACGAATTGTAACTCCTCGTGACCAGCCTGGATCCATTGTGTTAGCACCAGTAGGATCGGTTGAACCTATTGCACGACCACCACGCACACCAGCACCAGCAAATAAACAAGACATTTGTAAGAAATGATCGCGGCCTTGTTGGTTGTTTGGTTGTCCTACGGTACGACCAAATTCACCCATTGCTACAATTAAAGTCTCATCTAACAAGCTTTTGCCAGAAGTTTTAGAAGGAGTTTTGGCTAAATCTGCAATCAATTGACCTAAACCGCCGTCTAAGGCCCTAGCTGGGCCATAAATACCTTGTTGGCTATAAATACCATTATGGTTGTCCCAACCACCAAGGTTAATTTGGATAAAGTGTGTTCCTAAATCACCCTTAAGAATATTACGTGCTACTAAACAAGCATTACCAAAACCATTACCACCATATGCTCTAGAATCATCTTGAGAATATTGGAAAACTGCTTGTACTTCTGGGTTATACATCAGTCCGCGGGCTTGACTATAAGCAGAAGCCATTTCATCTCCACCAACTCCTAACACGCTTTGGTTATTGCGGTTTTCTTCATCCAATGCTTGTAACATATTGTAGCGGTTGGTAAAGCGACTTTCTCCTACTGGATTAGTAGAATTAGCAAGTCCTGCTGGATTAGGAGCAACACC
>JAHFUF010000119.1 GCA_023265235.1 Blastocatellia bacterium | reverse complement strand
TTGTAGCTGCTAATTGATTGACAGTAGAGCGGATTTCAGTTCGATCTTTGTTAGCTTGTTCTTTCATTTCAGCAATATTGTTATTGATGGAAACCACCGCATTGTTTATGGAGTTAATAGCATTTTGTGTAATTTGATGATCTGCTTCTACTTGCATTGCTAGACCAGTAACAACACTTGTTAGATTTTGAATATCTATTTCATGCTTAGCTTGATGTTCTATAATAAACTCTATGCGAGCTTTTGTTCTCTGTTCATACTCTTCATTTTGGTGTTGAATTTCAGCTTGTTTGCTAGCCATTTGAGCTTGCTGGTTTAAGATAAACTCCATTGTTTTTTGCATTTCTTCATTGGTCATAAATCTGTCTGCTTCCTAGTTTGTTTGCTGAATATAAAATTTATAGCATATTCCAGAAAAAAATTAGAGATTCTTTTTAGATTATGTTATGGTTTACGCGCTTTTTTCATCATAACAAAAATAGCAGATTTTAATTTTACAACCGCATAGATGCTATTGTTAACTTTAATGCTTTAACTACAGAAATAATTGAAGCAATCACAGAAAAAGAGATGTCAGAGCTTACCGAGCAAGAAATTTTAGCAAAAGCTAGATTAAAGCTAGCTTGGACAGGTAATGTGGTTAAACATTTGGCAAAGATTGGGGTAGTGGTAGAATAGGTTTCCAAGTCGATTAATTTTCAATAAAACCAATTAGAGAAATAAGTTTAATCAAATTAAAATCAACTAACTATGATTTCTCCTTAACTAAAGTAGCTTATAGGCTTAAATATAAACAATTAAATTTCTGCTATATTTAATTGTTAGTTTGAGCGCAATTGTGCTAATTTTGCTGGCTACTGGCTAATTAATCACCTAGTAATTACCTAAAAACAAAGTGGTTTATAAAAAACCAATGGCTATTAATAAATGTGATCTTGCTAATTAATTAGACCTTGTTGTATTCTGGGTTTATAAAGATAACTATAGATTTTAGTGGAGACAAAATATGTTTTGTTCGGCATGTGGTTCGCAAAATCCTCCTCAATTACGCTTTTGTCGTGCTTGTGGCAAACCAATATCGTCAGCAGAAAACCTAGCTGCTGATGGGGATGATCCACTAAAGACGCGCTTATCAATACCAGCAGAACACGCTAGTTTAATTAAACCTCCTTCATCACCTGCTTCAAGTGACCCAATGGCAACAGTAGTAGGGATGCAAGCCGTAAAACCTAATCCAAGTGCTGCTGGACAAGCAGCAGGAACTGCTCCAGACCCATTTGCTACCCAAAGTGGGAACCCAGGGTTAAATATTGCTCAGTTAAAGGAGTTAGCGGCTAAATCAGCAGCTAATAAACCCCCTCACACTGTTAATGAACCTGATAGTATGGCAACAGTAGTAGGAATGCAGGCTATAAAGGTTTCTTCAGGTCAACCGGCTTCAGGTGCTGAGGTTGATCCTCTAAAGACAGTGATTGGCCCACCTAAAGCAGTTACTCCTCCTATTTCTACTAATGCTTCTGATCCATTAGCAACAGTAGTAGGAATGCAAGCTGTAGATGCTGCAACGCTTGCAGCACTAAGTAAACCCGCTCAAAAAGCTCCAGAACCAGCTAAACAACAACCTGCAAAACTAGAAAAAGCTCCAGAGTCCAAACCAAAACCTATAGACCAAAAACCTATTTTGCCTCCACCAAACCCAGACCCAGTTCAGGTTAATTTTTCACCAAACGCTCAGGAAAGTACCTCATCAAATGTAATGATATTTGTTGTTATAGGAGTTGTTATTGTTATTGTTATTATTGCATTAGTGGTACTTATGAAGTAGCAAACAGGTTTGTCTTGTTTAGAAAGATTTAGGAAGGTTTTTTAGGAAGGGATTTTATTACGAATCTTTTCCCACCAAGCCCAGTAAGCAAATTCTGTTTCTTCTTTCTCTATTAAACTTAGCTCACAATGGCAAAGTGTCTCTATTAAGTAATCTATCTCTGTTATTGCTTCTGATAACTCTTGACGTTTTTTGTTATCTAAAGCAAAAAAAACTGGCAACAATACAGTATGATAATGCTGTAATACAGAAGTACACATTAAATTAATAATTCCCTATTATAACTGTCTTTACCAAAGAATTTTATGTTTAAACTTGCTGAAAAACATTTAAGTAGCTCAGACCAAATACTTGCTAAGCTTATTGAAACCTATAAACCTTGTGTATTAGCACCAAAAACAAACTACTTTGAAGTTTTATGTGATTCAATAATATCTCAGCTAATTTCAACAAAAGCGGCGGAGACAATCTTTAATCGTTTTCGCGCTTTATATAAAGACTCTATTAGCCCTATAGCGGTGCTAAGTACGCCAGTGGAGCAACTTAGGTCTATAGGTATATCTCTTGCTAAGGCTAACTCTATCAAAGACCTAGCAGAAAAATATCAAACAAGCTTAAAAGATCAAGATTTTCAACAACTTTCAGATGAAGAGATAATCTCAAGCTTAACTTCTGTTAAAGGAATAGGTCGTTGGACAGCAGAAATATTTTTGATCTTTTCATTAAACCGCCCAGATGTTTTACCAGCAGGCGACCTTGGACTAAAACGTGCTGTTACAATACATTACCAGTTAAATGATCTAGCTACTCCTAAAAAACTATTAGAAATAGGCGAAAAATGGCGTCCTTATCGTAGTGTTGCTAGTTGGTATCTTTGGCGTAGCTTAAATAACAAACCTCAATAGCTCTACAAAATAACGAAAATATTTTGGTAATCACTTTTAGTCGAAAACATTAATCCTACTGTTTTTTTATTCTGGTAAAATACGTAGTATTTGTCTTAAGTAAGAGAGTTTATTTTTTGAAATAGCATGCTCAAAATTTATTTTTTCTTTTTCGTCTTTTTGTGGGGCATTACTAATTTGGTATTCTAAAACGTTGATTTCATAAGCAACCCAAGCTCGCATACCTGCTTGCCCTTGTTGTTCTAGAATAATTTGCCAAGTAAAAGGTGCTTGACCAGGGGGAGGAGTAGGCCCTTTACCAATATCATTTTCTAAACGACGTATCATTCCTTCAGAAGATATATCTCCAGGGTTTTTCATTGATAGAAAATCTGAGCCTGTATCTAGAAGCATTGCTTTGACTTGATTAGTAGTGTAAGTAGCTAATTTTAATAGAACTAACTCTACTTTGCGTTGTTGCTCGTCGATGTTTTTTTGTTGAACGGCTTGTTGTTGTAAAGTGATTGCGCTCATCAGTGCATCAACACCAGAGTTTGTAAAAAGCATTTCCCAATCGCCAGAATATAATTTAGATGGTGCAATAAGTGGGTCACCAAAAACATCTTTTAGCAGGTCATACATTAACTGTCGGCCACGATTAATATGTAGGCGTTCTGTACCAGATGGAGGCAATTTCTGATATTCACGGATTTTTTCTGCTCTTTTAATTAACTCCGCTTGGGTAAGAGAGGCCATAGTCTTTTCTCCTAGTAACTGATAAGAAGAACGTTATTACCATTAAACTGCAAAAACTACTTAAAAGCAACTTATATTAAGATAGAGTCTAGAGATAACAGGTTGAGATAACAAGCTGTTTTATAATTTATAAAAAGAGGGGCCGAAAGGCTGTCCGGCCCTAAACAATTAGCGAAGTTACTTACAACCAAAGGCACAGATTCAGTTTCCCTTGATTGCAGCGCATATATTAACGAATCTACTTAGAAGTTACAAGTTGTTGACTGCTATTGATTAATTTAATCGCCTAAATCAAAGTAATGTTTAAGAATTATCTATATATAGTGGGTATTTTTAAAAAGAAATTTGTTTTCTCTTAAGAAACTCTCTATTAAGCAATATTGGCTTAGCCAAAACTTCCTTTTAGGATTATAATTTGTCGGGCAGGCTCAACTTTGAGGCAAAATTTTCACTCAGGAAATTTCTGTGAAACATAAAGGTTTTTGTTGGCAACGTACCAGTGCGCTTTTAGCATTACCATTATTATTTGCTGCTACACTCACCCCTGCATCAAATAACACGAACTCTAGTTTTAACTTTGATGGCTCATCAGTAGCTGAAAGTGTAATAGAAGCCTATGCATTAATTGAAAGCAATTATGCAGGTGAAGTAGATCACGAAAAGCTAAACTACACAACAATTAGTGAAATGTTACATGTACTAGACCCACATTCAACTTTTTACACTAAGGAAGATTTTCAAGAATTACGCTCTCAGCAACAAAGCGAATATTTTGGTATAGGAGCTACAGTTAGCCAACGCCAAAATAAAGTCTATATTTTAGCACCACATGCTGGTACTCCTGCTGCACGCGCTGGGCTGCTTTATGGTGATCAAATAGTTTTGATAAATGGTAAAGCTACAGAAGGCTGGAACTCTAATAAGGTAGCTTCAGAGCTAAGAGGACCACGAGGCACACAAGTTCTAATAGGGGTTTCTCGACCTGGAGTAGCAAAACCCATAGAGGTTACCATCTCCCGTGACGCTGTTTCACTGCCTTCCATTCCAAATGTCTTTATGATTAAACCTAATGTTGGTTACATAGGCTTACGTCGTCAATTTGCACGAACTACTGGTGAAGAAATGGTTGTGGCTGTAAAAGAACTTAAAGAAAAAGGTATGACACAACTTGTATTAGACTTACGTGATAATCCTGGTGGTTTAGTACAGGCAGCTTTAGATGTATGTGATATGTTTTTAGCTCCAGGACAAAAAATCCTTTCTATTAAGGGGCGTAAAGCTGGGGCAGAACGTAATTTTGATTCACGGGGTAGTAAACCTGAAACAATGCCACTAGTAGTATTAATTAATAGTGGAAGTGCAAGTGCTTCTGAAATAGTTTCTGGTGCTCTCCAAGATCATGATAGAGGTCGTTTGGTTGGAGAAGTAAGTTTTGGAAAAGGTTTAGTACAAACAATATTTCCTGTTACTGATGGTACAGGGTTAACTCTTACTACAGCCAAATATTACACTCCTAGTGGTAGACTGATTCAACGTGACTATGATGGTGTTTCTCGCTATAACTATTACCTAAAACGTGATGATAAAACTAACAATGTAGATAAAACTGTAAACCCAGAATTTCACACCGATAATGGACAAGTAGTTTATGGTGGTGGCGGTATTAGCCCAGATGTAACAGTTAAGGAAAGACGTTTTACTGCTGTTCAAGGTCGCTTACAAGATCCTTTGTTTTTCTTTGTTCGAGAACTAATTAATAATCAAATTGCCGGATTTAATCAATATCAAGTCAAAGATATGAACTTTAAATATGAGTTAAAAACAGAGGACTTGCTAGTCTCTGATCAACTTGTAGAAGCTTTTAAGAATTTTGTTCTAAAAAGAGAAAAAGAATTCCAAGTATCTCAAGCAAATATCAATGAAAATATAGACAGTATAAAGCTTTTCTTACGTCGTGAACTCGCTACAGCATCTTATGGGTTAGATATTGGTCAAGAAGTCTTACTTCACCAAGATCTTCAAGTGTTAAAAGGGCTTGATGAAATGGAAAATGCTAAAAAGCTTGTTTCAAAATCAAATAGCTCTGTTGTAACAAACAAATAAAAGTAATTTGATTAAGTATTAAGTTTGATAATTTAGCCCAGTACCTTTAGTGCTGGGCTAAGTTGTGTTTAAATTAAAAATCTTGGAAATCTTGGATAAGGCTATGTCCTCTAAACTACTGCATGTGGTGCTATTTGAACCAGAAATACATCCAAATACAGGCAATATTGCTAGGCTTTGTGCTGCTACTCAAACTTGTTTACATCTTATTGAACCTTTAGGTTTTCGTGTTGATGAACGTTCAATAAAACGTGCTGGGCTAGATTATTGGCCTTATGTTGATTTGCGTAAACATACAAACATTGCTGCTTTTCAAACGTCTATGCCTACGTCACGTTGTTGGTATTTTACTACTAAAGCAAAACATTCTTATGCTGAGATAGATTATCAATGGGGGGATGCCTTAGTTTTTGGCCCAGAAACAAGCGGATTGCCAAAAGAAATCTTAGAGGCTAACTGGCCACAATGTGTAACTATTCCAATGCTTACTACACATGTTCGTAGCCTTAATCTAGCTACTGCAACAGCAATCGCCCTTTATGAAGCTTTGCGACAGTTAGGAAAAATGACAGGAAGTAATAAATAATAAATGATAGGAAATAATAAAAACTAAAGCCCTGTTACTCTAACGAGGAGTAATACTACAATACATTATATCTTTGTCTAAAATACCAAAAATCTTTACTTGTTCTTTTTTGCCTTTTACCTTTTCCTCTCCTAGTTCAACGCAAGGGAATTTATCTTTAACTAGATCATAAACAGCTTCATTAAATAAAATTTTAGCAGGAAAATTTTTAGATAATCCCTCTAATCTAGAGGCTAGATTTACAGCATCCCCTATTACTGTATAATCCATTCTTTCTTCTGAACCAATGTTGCCAGAAACTACTTCGCCATCACATAAGCCAATACCTGTTTCAATAGCTGGTTTTCCTTGACTAACACGTCTTTCATTAAATGCCCATAGTTCACGACGCATATCTATTGCTGTTTGGACTGCACGAATAGGGTCATCAGGATGCGCTATAGGAGTGCCAAAAACAGCCATAACTGCGTCACCAATAAATTTGTCTAATGTCCCTTGGTACTTAAAGATAGAGCCTATCATGGATGAAAAGTAATCATTTAATAAACTTACAATTTCCTCAGCAGAGTATTTTTCTGACAAAGTAGTAAAATCACGAATATCAGAAAATAAAATAGTTACTTTCTTACGTGTTCCACCAAGCCCTAAACTTCCTTGGTTTTGAAGAACTTGTTCGGCTACTTCGCGTGTAACATAACGACACAAGGTACTCATCAGTTTTTGTTGCTGTGTAATATCTTGAATTACAATTACATAGCCCAAAGAGCTATTGCTTTGGCTTTTTAATGGTAGGATATTTACGTTAATATTAATAGCTTGGTCTGTACTAAGCTGATGTTTATATTCATAAGTTGTTTGAGGTTGTCCAGTTTTAACAGTTAGATCGATTAATTGGTTTAATTGCTGATTAATATCACTCAAAAAAATCTCACTGGTTAGTTTACCCACAGCATTTTCTGCTGCAAGATGAAAAATTCTTTGAGCAGCAGGGTTAACTGTAGTAATTCTAAGTTGAGCATCTGCTGTAATTACCCCTGTAGCAATGCTATTGAGAATACTTTCGTTGTAGTTTTTGATATTTATTACTTGCTCAAAAAGACTTGCATTTTTTATTGCTATTGAGGCTTGAACAGCAAAAGCACTAAGTAGCTCTTCATCTTCAGCAGTAAAAATACCTTCTTGTTTATTAAGTACTTGAATTACTCCTGTTATTTTTCCATCAGTTTCTTTTACAGGCATACAGAGGATAGTTTTAGTTCGATAGCCAGTTTTTTTGTCAATTTCCTTGTTAAAACGATTGTCTTCATAAGCCTCAGGAATGTTGACAGTGTTACCAGTAGTAGCTACATGACCTGCTATACCTAAATGTTTAGGAAAGCGTATTTCAGCAATACCTGCACCTTGGGCTACTTTTGACCAAAGCTCACTGGTTTTTTCATCAATCAAAAAGAGTGTGCTGCGATCTGCATCCATTACTTCGGTGGTTTTTTTCATAATCAGAGGTAGAAGGGTATTTAAATCTAACTCAGATGCAAGAGACTTCATTACATCAAGCAATAAAGTCAGTTTTTGAATATTTGTTATTTTAGTTGTAAGATTAGACTCCAAAATAAACCCACCTTAATAATTAGAATATTTAGATAAAAGTAAAACTTTCATTTTATGACAAATGGAGAGTAAAAGACAATTTTGGCTAGCGGTTTTGGGTTATTGGCTGCTGGGATTAACAAAACTTACTAATAGAAAGTCTATCAATAAATTAGCGCAGCTAGTATTTATTTACTAGTTGCGCTAATTTGTTAAAACTATAAGCTCTAAAAACTAGCAACAGCTTTTTCTTCATCATCAAAAGTATCAAAAACGGTTAATAGCTTTGTAATAGTTAAAAGCTCTGTCATTTTTTTAGTTAAGTTAAGAAGTTTAAGTTTGGCACTGCGATTTTGTGCAGAAGTATAGCAGCCCACTAATGTCCCTACACCAGAGCTATCCATATAGCTTAATTCTGCTAAGTTAAGCAAAATACTTTTGCTACCTGCATCTATTGCCTTGTTAACGTGTTCACGTAATGCCATATTAGTTTCGCCTAAAGTGATACGTCCAGAAACATCAATAATGGTTACTTCTGAGACTTCGCGAGTGTTAAAAGTGACTGCCATCTAATTTGCCCTCCTAGAGATTTGTTTTGCCCGAGTTTATCAAAGTTTATAAATAAAATGGAATGGAATTACGCCAAAAATAAATTTTTTTCTTTAGAATACCAAATATTTTTCTTTTACCTTTATTAAATACCTTTTAAAATGTCTTGGTTAGTAATTTCAGTGATAATATCCAAGTAGCTTTCTTGTGAAAATCTTACTAGTAAATCCTTTGCAATACATTCAAAAGTATTATCTTTTAATACAAAAATGAAATGTTTGTAATCAGTGAATTTATTATTTGCTAAAGCTTTACCCATAGGTTTTACAATGCCATATGTTTCCATTACAGTTGCTTTCCACAGGGAGTTTACTACTTCTCCAACCCCTAAACACTCGTCTAATCCTTTAGAAAATAATGTGTGGGTTGATAAGTTTTCTTCACTTGGATAACCAAATTTGGTTATTAAACACCCTTGACAATTTAGAACTGCTATACCTAATTCCAAACAGCTTCCTGTAGGAGAAATGGTAGGAGACAATGCCTTAAACATTAAAAATGTTGTTTGATTAATTTGTAAAACTACTTCTTTAGAGTCAGAAGTATCAGGAATACACCCCAAATCATAGTTAACCACATATTCTTCTACTTTAGCTATGGCTAGCTTTTGTTTAGCTAAAGCATATTCATCCCGAGCCGCTAAATAATCTTGCCAATTATCTGTATGGCTTTGCAAAATTTTAATACTAACTCTATCAAATTTTTCTTTAGCACGAAAAAAACTAGCTGCTAGTTCTACTATATCCATAAAATTTTTCTAGGTTATTATTCTAGTTTGAACAAACTACTAATTTTACCTAATGACATATATGAATTAAACTTTGTTTGTAAATATTTATTTAATCATACTTATAGGAAACCGGCAAAATCTTAATAAAAAATTAATAAATTTCTATGATAAACACTAAATTTTTATTACAATCAAAAGCTGGCTAACAAACAAAAAACTGCCTTTAACCACTACTTGTCAGAGGAAGTACAAAATACCTGCCTAGCAAGTACATACAGTTATTTTCAGTTAACAAAGTCTTTTATTAATTAGGGAGAGATTATGCATCTAGAAAAAAATAAATATAAAGGTATTAGTCGCATTGATCAAGATGCTAACCATACGCATGGGTGGTATGTTCGTGTTTGGTTTAATGGGAAAATGCATTCCAAATTTTTTAGCGATGAAAAAAACGGAGGCTCAGAAAGGGCTTTAAGTAGGGCTGTTCGTCATCGTAATCAGCTAGAAAAAGAAATCGGTAAACCCAGAACTGACAGAAAAGTAGTTACCTATAGTCCCAAAAATAAAACTGGTGTAGTAGGTGTAGTAAGAAAAGTTAAAGAAGGTAGAGAAGTTTATGAAGTTAATTGGAACCCTACACCAGGAGTAATTAAACGTACTTCTGTTTCTATTGATCGTTATGGAGAGGAAAAAGCTTTCTTAAAAGCCTATCGAATTAGAAAGAAAAAAGAACGTGAGATTTATGGTAAAACAATCGAACCTAGAGTAGAAGCTGTTGTTAGTATGTAAAAAAGGCACTAACCCCTATGACAGTTGTAAAACGTAGAGTAGCAGACTAAAAGAGTAGAAAATTGATTAAAATATTATTAAACCCAGTCCTAATAGGCTGGGTTTTTAATATGCTCGACAACGCAGTGCAGGAATAAGTTTTTTAGGATTAGCCAGTCGTTTAGGGTTAAAACAGTCACGAATATTAAGCATCATTGATAGATCTGTTTCGGAAAAAATTAAAGGCATATAATCAATTTTATC
>JAHFUF010000724.1 GCA_023265235.1 Blastocatellia bacterium | reverse complement strand
GTCATCCATAGCATTTAGATATTTAGTATCTGTCAAAGTAGAATCTTGTGACTGCCAGCTAGTAATACTAAAATCTAGCTTTTTAAGTAAACGATCTCGTAGTTCTTGTGGGTTAACTATGCGATTATTACTAAGTAGGCTATGAATATCATTGGTTACTTGATCAAAGCGACCTGAGCGACTACGCGCAGATGAAAGTTCATTGTAGTAAGCAGCCCCTGTATCTTTAGCAGAACGACCAACTAAAGTTCTCCAGAAATCTTTCATTTCTGTTGGAGTAGGCATACGGTTTTGTGCTGCCATAATACCAGTAAATTGAGCACTATATTCATCTAGTAACATTGCGGCTAGGTTAGCATCATCATACTTCTCGCCCTGGAATTTAAGCCCTTTACGGTCAATCATATTATGATCTAAGTGGCCAACTTCGTGAGCTAACGTACCAATTAAAGCCTTGTAAGCATCAGGGTTTTCAGTATAACCATTAGCAGCATTAATTGCTGGATTATCGATATTTAAGTTGATTTTACCTTTTACATCAGCTTCACCAAATAATTGTGGATCATCTTTGATAAAGTTAAGATCTATTGTCCCTTTAACAAAATTATCTAAAGTGTTACGAGCAATTTTATTAGTTGATTGTGTTGAAATCTGTGCAGAAACCGTAGCAATAACATTTAAGGCTAAACCTTTTTGCTCTACTGGTAATTTGGAAAAATTACCATTTTTAACATAACCTATTACATCATTAGTGCTAGCATTTGGATGGAGATCAAGCGCGCGTTTTACTAAACCTTTATCATTAACACTTAAGGAATTAAAAGTAGTTTTGTCTGTTGCAGTTAGACTAGCTAGTTTGCTACTTGCTTTATCAAGAGCCGATTGAGGAGGATAGGCAACCAAACCCAAAGATCCACTTTTAGCATTTGGATCAATGTTTACTCCACCACCAATTCCATAACCACCGCCTATTCCATAGCCACCACCTATTCCATAACCACCACCAATCCCATAGCCGCCGCCAATACCGTAACCACCACCTATTCCGTAGCCGCCGCCTATTCCATAACCGCCTCTATTAGATTGGCCTTGAGCACCTTTAGCGCGACAAAAGGAACAACAACCATTTTTACTACTATTTACTTGATTAGCAGTAGCAGTATTAGAACCTCCAACTTTATTATCTGTGTCTGATTGAAGTTGGCGAGCAATTACGCTAGCACCTAGGTCTAATTCCCCTGTTTTGCCTAATTTACCTGGGGAAGTCCCGCTACTTGGTGTGGAAGTAGAAGTAAGATTGTTTTGATTAGGTTTGGTAGTATTGGTTGTTGCAGATAATGAGTCTGTGTATGAAGGGCGAATACCTGATCCATTATTAATTTGGTTAACCATTGCTAGCTCCGATTTATATTTTTAAGGATACTTTTTAAGAATACTTTTAAAGCTGATTGTAGGTTTGATTACATTATCGGTGTCGAATTTCAAATAGTTGCGTAATAAAATTACCACTTTCACCTATTACTAATTATTTTCAGCAATTTATGTTGAACAGTATTTATTTTATTGGCTTAAAATCCATAAAATAACCTTTCTAATATTAGCCTTTAGGAAAATCTATGACTACTAATCAGCACATTCAAAAACCCGAAGGAGTTCATTTGTCTTTATTGATGAACCTAGAAGCCAAATTCCGAGACAATGAAAATCGATTATTAGGGGAAAACAAAGTACCTTTTGAATTTCATACAGATGTGCCTATGGAACTCCTAGAATGCCCCTACACAGGCAGTCGCCATAAGCATTTCAAACCTATGAATATTTCAGCACTAAAGCAGATCAATAGCCATTGGACTGAAATTCTTAATGCTTTTACTTGCTTACGTAGTTTTCATATTTCACAAAAAGCAACTAATCAAATTACTATCCTAGATCTTTATAAACTAGCGATCGCTGGATATTTAATGCCTTCTTATTTATTTTACCGCACTAAAGATACTTTTGCTGATGGTGAACTACCAGCTTTTGTCTCTACAATTCACAAAGCCGCTTTAGGTTTAGTTAATGCAACACAAGTAATGTTAACTAAGCATCTGGTTATGGGTAGATACAACAGAGATACAATTATTGATGCAGAGTCATTTTATCTTTTTGTAGAAAATGAAAAGCTATTTATCGGCCCTTGGGAAGTTTGCGCAGGAACACCAAATCAAATCAAAGAACTACTAAAAATACTCTCTAATAATCAAGTAGATAAATCAGCACAAATTCCATTAATCCCTAGTCTAGAAAGCTATTTCCACTACATTACACAAGCAGAAAAAGTAGTTTTATTAGACAATTTCTTTTCTATTATTTTCTATTTCTCTTTATCAGAATCAAGTAATAGGTTAGCAAGCCTATTTAAGATCCTTTACTCTCAGGAAGAAAATAGCAGGCCATTTGCTAATGAGTTATCTATGGAGTTACAATTTTTGGATCTAGTTTACCCTCTATTAGACGAAAAAGAACCTACACAAAAAGAAAAAATCCGACAAGACTTAATTAGTATTTTTCATGATATTGATGGGAAAGAAGATATAATAAACTTACTTAATCAAGATGAAAGGGATCAAGAGAAAAACTATTTCCAGTTAGCTTTTGAATTTTTTGCTAGTGATCAAGTAAGAATTTCCCGAAAACTCCCCAAAAATGATTTAGAAACATTAGTTTATATACTTGTTAAGTATCTACTATTAGAGCGTAAAAAAATCTCACTTTATACTTTTTGTGAATCCGAAATGAACACAGTACTAGAACGTAGTGAAGTAGCACGTTCAATAGATAGCTTAGATATTACTTTAATGTATGATAAAAAGCTCCGTGACATATTGTCTAACTTTCTTGCAGTACAGATAGATAACTTTGCTGATAAAACAATAATTAAACAAGGCTTGCATCAACTTACTCTAGATTAGTTTACTTATAGCGGCACCTTGTGCTAAAGCAAGCTTGGTCTGAGTATTAAGAAAATATCCTTAAGGAAATACCAACTTTGCTTGACCTAAAACAAAACAGGCGTAGAATTTTATTCACTAAATGGCCTAATTTTATTTTGAAAAATAATTAC
>JAHFUF010000723.1:594-3115 GCA_023265235.1 Blastocatellia bacterium | reverse complement strand
AATGGATTTAATGACTGATGAGACTAAAAATACTTTTAATCAATACGTAAACTTTCGTCAAAACAAATAGATTAAGCAAGTTTAATCAACTCAGTGTTTTTAGGAGGTAATGGAACTTCTTTTCCTTTGCCTTCAAGCTCTTGAATTAAAACCTCTTGAGATTCACGCCGCCAATCAATTTCAAACTCAGCCTGCTCCATAGTCTGAGACAAAACATAATTTTGATAGCCTAAATATAAGAGAACTAATATTACTGGCCAAATAGTAGGTAAAAGCTTAAAAGCCGCAATCACTTCCTGCCAACGCCAAACACCTAAGAACTGTAAAATTAGCAAGAGAAAAGAAACTATAGTAATTTGTGCAAAACGTAGCTTAAACCCAACCTCTGAAGAATGAGCAAGAAAGCGTCTCATTAACCAAATGCCAAGTAAAATATCTAAATAACCTCGCATTGCTAATAATTCTGTCTCGCTCAAAATAAAACTCCTAGTAGTTTTAGCTAAGATAGTTAGCCAAATATTGCTAATAACTTGTCTTTATAATTTCTTCCTAAGTTAAGCTGTGTGTTATCTTTAAGGATAATTATATAATCACCATGTGCCCAAGGGGTGATTTCTTTTAAGAAATCTATATTGATAATATATGATCTATGTACACGAATAAACATTTCTGGATCTAATTGTTGTTCCAGTGAGCCAATAGTTTCTCTGTGAAGATATGTTTGCTTACCAACATGTAAGTTTACATATTTTTCTTCTGCATCAATCCAGTTAACATCATTTATTTTTACTACAATCATTTTATTATTTGTTTTTAGCAAAATGCGTTGTAGATATTTTTGCTTGCCTTTAAGTGTTAATAATAAATCATTTATTTGTGTTAATTGATCATTATTTGATGTGTTAGAAAATGCTCTTTTTAAGGCTTCTTGAAAACGCTGCTCATCAAAGGGTTTTAGTAAATAGTCTAAGGCTTGTACTTCAAAGGCTTTTATTGCATATTGATCATAAGCTGTAGTAAAAATCACTTTTGGCATTATTGCTAAATCAATTTCCTCTAACACTTCAAACCCTGTCAAATGTGGCATTTGAATATCAAGAAAAATAAGATCTGGTTTAAGAGTTTGTATTGCTGCTACTGCCTCAAGACCGTCCCCCGCCTCAGCAATCACTTCAACATTAGGAGTATTTTTAAGAAACATTTTTAGTTTTTTCCTTGCTGGAGGTTCGTCGTCTATTATTATTACTTTCAGCATTACTTGCTTCTCCTAGCTCTAATTGAGCTTCAAAAGGTATATCTAGCTTAATACATAACCCAAAAGGCTCATTATTAGTTACTGTTACTGTCGCGGTTTCTCCATATAAATGTTTTACTCGCTTTAGCGTATTAGAAAGCCCTATTCCTTTTTTTAAGATTTCATTAGTATCAGAATAAATTCCTGGCCCATTATCACTCACGCTCAGTAGGAGTCTTTCTTGCTCTTTTTCACATTTAATTTGAATATAATATCTATCAGCGTTGCTAAGATTATTATGCTTAATAGAATTTTCTACTAGAGGTTGTAAAAACATATTTGGAACAAAGGCATTTAGCGATTCTGTAGGAATATTTAGCTCAATTACAATTTTTTCCTGAAAGCGTGCTTTCATTATATCTAAGTATAAATTTACATAATCTAGTTCTTCTTTTAAGCAAACCTTTTGAAAATTTGAACTTTCCAAAGTAAGCCTTAGCAATTTACTTAGCGAAGAAATCATTTTATCAGCCGCTCGTGTGTCCTCATACATTAATGAAGAAATCATGTTTAGGGTGTTAAACAAGAAATGTGGCTGTATTTGTGTTTTAAGGCTATGTATTTGTGATTGGGAAAGTTCATTTGCAAGTTGTGCTGTTTTTAATTCTAGTTCAGCAGTTTTTCTTTCCCGGTCTTGATGCTCTTGAAAAAAGAGAATTAGTTTGTATATTGCTAAAGCAATACCAAAACTAATAAATTGTTTGTGATACTCCATTAAAAAGCGATAGCTTAAGTTACATGTAAGATAATCGCCTAAGTTAAATAATTTATAAATAGCCTTTCTAGACAGAATCATAAGTATAGTATGAGTAGAACCATATACTAGAGAAGCGAGTAAGTAGATTGGTAAAACTCTAAACCAATTTAACTTAGACATAGGAATTTTTCTAAACAAACATAACAAGGCTGGTATAAGTAGACAACTTGTATAAGCGCCTGTCATTTCATCAATTAGAGGGCAATAAAACGGTGTAGGGTTATTATCCATCAAGTGTGTAACATTAACGACACTAAAGAGAAATAACCCTGTAACAGTACCAATAACAAAAAGTATTTTCCATTTGTTTTGTTCAAATATTTGTTCAAAAGTCATAGTTATTTTTCTAGTACAATATCTAAAGAAGGATTTTTATCAGCTTGTCGGTTTTCTGATTTTAGACCCTTTAGAGGTTTCATACCAAATAAAACCCTAGTTAAATTAAAATGTTTTAATACTATTTGGTAAAG
>JAHFUF010000723.1:0-584 GCA_023265235.1 Blastocatellia bacterium | reverse complement strand
TTGACCCACAGATTTAAATCCCACTTTATTACATAATACCCAATAGCAATTATTACTGTTTGGTGTAGTATATAAAAAGGGTAAGTAGCTTCACTTGAATAGTTTAAGAAAGAATTGCTAAAGTTAAGATACTTTTGGCCATAACCAACAAAAGCAATAACCCAAAACCAAGAGACAAATATTTTTAATATAGAAAATATAATGTCAATTGTAGAAGACCAACGTCCATCAATTGACCAAACAAAATAAAAAGGAATTAGTAAAAGCACAGCCACCACAATATTTAATCTTCTTTGCTCTTTTATAGTCTCCCACAAACGGCTGTCGTAGCTAAGAAAATAGCCAAATAAGAAAAAAGAAAAATAAAAAACAAAATATGCCCAATCCTTAATAAGATCATGGGTTTCTTCAGGAAAAAATGGCCTTAATATAACCTGACTAAGTAAAATAGGGAGTGCTAAAGTAAGTAAAGCCCCTGGTTTAGCAAAAAACTTTGTTAGTAAGTCAAAAAGTTTTGCTGATTTTTCTTTCCTTAGAAAAATAAACAAAGGTAAAGCAATAAGTGAGTACAAAAACAAATAGGC
>JAHFUF010000722.1 GCA_023265235.1 Blastocatellia bacterium | reverse complement strand
CAAACATGAATAGTACCCTTATCGTCAATTTTTATACCATCTACTAATAGATTGGTATCACCTCTATTAGTAGAAATGTTTGTAGGCAGACTAAAAGGATGATTGGGTGCAAAAACTGTCACACGTAAGTTTGTACGTCTAACTTTCTGACCACTACTAGCAGTTACTACAACTAAATAAGTGCCAGGTGCTACTGTACTAGAAGCAGAAAGGGCCAAAGTCACAGCTTGTCCAGAACGTGCTACAGCAGGAGAAAAACTATAAGAAAGCCCATTTGCTGTTGATGTAGCAGAAAGACTAATATTGTCTGAAAAGCTATTTCTATCAGTAAGTTGTAGAGAAATATTTGCTCTTTGGCCTGCAACAACAAGACCATAAAAATTATTTGCTGATAGACTAAAGTCAGGGGTTTTAGGGTTAAAGTTACTAGGTAGTCTGTTGAAATAAACATCAGGGTTCTCATTACGCTCATCACTCCAGGCAATAAAAAACTCATTGCCAAAAGCAGTTAAAGCATCATAGTCACCATGATAGCCAGGGGCAATGCCTCCTTCTAATGCACCAAATGACCAGTTATGGTTATTGACCTGAAAATTACTGCCAAAACTAGGGAAACAATTAGTAGAAGTTGTCATATAGACATCTGTTAAAGAGTCAAATATAGGATCATTTCTACGATCCCACCAACGTACTCCAACTGTGCCATCTGCGGCTATTGCAAGTGATGGCAGTGCTTGGCTTGTGCTAGTGACATCATCATTAATTTTAATTGGAGAGCTAAAAGTATTACCAGCATTTGTAGACCTTATGTAAAAAACATCTGATCTATCCGTACCTGTGGGAAGTAGGTTATTTATACTGGTTGCACCATATACAATATGTACGGTTCCCTTTTGATCAACAGCG
Source organism: Blastocatellia bacterium (assembly GCA_023265235.1). GTDB lineage: Bacteria > Acidobacteriota > Blastocatellia > Chloracidobacteriales > JADJPF01 > JADJPF01. The sequence continues at coordinate 2,220 of JAHFUF010000722.1, read as the reverse complement.
ATACTAGGAAAACTATTTGTCCGTACACCACTGCCATCAATACCACCAGTAAGGTTTGAGGTATCAAAAATACTAGCAATACTTTTTGGAGTGCTAAAGGTTCTGCCACCATCAGTTGATTTCACAATGGAAATTGTTTGGTCACCATTTGGGGTATTCTCATCAAAAACGACTCTATAATAAGCCACATATAGATCCCCATTAGGAGCAACTGCGGGCATTGAACCTTGAACGGAAGAAAAGCTATTCCCTTGGGATAATTGGGCTGATAAATTGATGGGTGTTGAGTAAGTTTGTCCACCATCAGTAGAACGAGCAAAGCTAATACGAGTATCCTCAGAAAAAGTAGTCCAACTAAGATAAACATTACCTTTGAATGGTGAATTGGCATTATTATCTACTATAAGCCATTCTTTGTCTTGAAAATCTATATTGTTTCCTGCTGTTGTGCTTGCATCAACAGGAATAGAGAAAGTCGCACCTTGATCAGTAGATTTTGCTACTCCAATAGTACTTCTAATACCAGTATTTCCAAAAAATAAAGTTAGTGTAGCATAGTAAAGTTCCCCGTTAGGCCCAAAAGCAACCACACCATCCCCTAAATTCATAGCATCAGGTGGATTAGGGATTACACCTTGTGTAAAAGTCTGGCCTCCATTAGTAGAAAATCCATAACCCGAAGACCCCTGTTCTGTGTCTCCAGGAGAGTTATTAAAACTAACAACAACATTGTTGCCTCTGGCGGCAATGCTACTTTCACTTTGAGTAAGGCCAGGATTTACAGTTGGATCATTAACACGAATATTGTCATCACCTTGTGCAAGTGGGATAGGATTACCTATAGGGCTATCCATAAGATCAGCATCAATAGGGATATTTTTTGAGACATTACTAGAAAATCTATTTATCGATTGATGCTGTTTATTAATAAGTTGATCGGGTTCCATTAACACTGCACGCTGCCCAGCACTGGATAATTGATTGAAAACCTCAGGTTTACGCAACCTTTCATAATTACTTAATGGCTGTTTGATTTTCTGATTTTGCTTATATGAGATACTTGGAGCAACAAGTTTCTTTTTACTTTTGTTTACCTCTTGAGCTAATTTCACTGGAGGCAAAATAAAGAATTGTAGAAAAAGGGCTGCCAATAAAAACCTTGTCACTGGTATTTTTATTTTCACAGTTAATTTTCTCCTTAATTAGTTTTTCAAATTTATTGGCCGCGAGTTACCACAAGCGGTTGTGTATCAAGTAGTGATTCAATAGTGCTGCCATCTAGCTTGTGTGCTACAACTTTGAAACTAACCATGCCTGAAAAATTATTTGGCACTGTCCAAGCAAAATTGTCGTCTTTAATTTGGGCTAAAGAATGGAAATGAGCACCTTGATCATAGGAAATCAAGACTTCAAAATGAGCTAGATCATCAACTGAGCTAATCCAGCTAAAGGGAAATTCATCTCCAGGTAGTAGTTTTTCTGTTGTGGAAATAGTAAGTTTAACCTCTTCAACCTTATTGGTTTGGGGCAAAATACGAAACATCATTTTTGTTTGTGGTTTGGATTTTTCAAACCTCATTTGGCTAAATTCTGAGCCAAACCGAATATCCAAAACTGCCTGCTCTGTAGGTAGGTTTGGCACTGTCCATTCATAAAAACGCAATGTGGGAGAAAGTTCTGGGGTAATACGGTATTGAAAAGTTTTGCCACCATCAATAGAGAGAAAAATCTCTTGTTCACACCAAGAAAGATCTATTTTAGGTGGTAGGTCTACTTTCCAGGTTATTTTTATCTTTTGCCCTGGTGAAAAAGCCTCACCTGCTTTAGGCAAAAGCAATCCAACCTTTGGTTTAGGCATCGACTGTTGACCTGATGATTGTGCTAAAACACCAGTAGTAGCAACTAGTAAAAGCATAATAACTAGCGTTAAAAACTTGGTTAGAGCCTTTGTAGAAATTTTACTAAACACACGTCCTCCTAATAGCCAAACTGTGATAGTTTAGCTATGAAATTATTCTCTAGAGAAATCTAGGCTTATATTTATTGACGCGAAATTTTTTTAATTTTCCTATCTTGATAAATGCAGTAAAAATCCGGAATTTTTGGCTTTGTTGATAAAACTGTGACAAAGAAAGTACAAGTTTATAAGAAGCTTTGTTAGGTAAGTTAAAAAGGAATGTTCTTAATTTTTTGTAGTAGCGATTATAGACAATAGAGAGT
>JAHFUF010000721.1 GCA_023265235.1 Blastocatellia bacterium | reverse complement strand
TGGTTTGTATGGAGAAGCCGATCAAGGTATTCCATTAGATACTATAGAAAAAATGCGTGAGGCATTAAAAAAGAGTAGTCCAGTCTCTGAGATTATTGTTTATCCAAAAGCCCCACATGGTTTTCATGCTGACTATCGCCCTAGCTATCGCAAAGAAGACGCAGAAAATGCCTGGAAACGCTTACAAGAATGGTTCAAAAAACATGGTGTAGCCTAAAAAACCATAGGAGTTAAAGTTTATGTTAATAGAAAAACCTTTAGCACTAATTACTTGCTTATTATTTAGCTCAAGCCTCACCCCTACGAGCATAAATTCTTATTATTTATCAAAAAATGTTAGTTCTATTTCTCAAACAAATGATCCTCCATTTAACTTAAAGGAAATAGAAAAGCAAGCTACCAAAACCCCTTCAGGGCTAAAGTACATAGATTTAACTCTAGGAACAGGAGACAGCCCTAGTAGAGGAAAAGTAATTATCATCAAATATACCTTAAGGTTAACAAATGGAAAAAAAGTAGATAGCACAGACGATCGTGGAGAAGATTTTCGTTTTCGCTTAGGGCTAAGACAGGTAGTGAAAGGCTTAGAAGAAGGCGTTGGCACAATGAAAGTAGGTGGTAAACGTCGGCTAATTATTCCTTCCACACTTGGCTATGGTGAGGCTGGGAACGGTACAACCGTTCCCTCTGGAGCAATTCTAGTTTTTGATGTGGAATTAGTTGGAGTAGAGCTATAAAAAACAAAGCTCTTTTTTAGCTAAAATTATTTCAATTCTCTTTATTTTAGTAAATGAGAGTAGATTATCACCAAAAGAACTCAATCTACTTTTTCCAACCAGCTAGCTAAATCACTCTCAGTTTTGAAATCAAATAAGGCTTCCCCTAGTTCTTCTAATTTTTCTAAGGGCAAGCCTTCTATTTTGTTTTCTATTGTTTGTTTAACAATACCAAACCGCTTTTTCACTTGACGTAAAATTAGGGCTAGTTCTCCTTCTTTTTTTCCTTCTTTTTTTCCTTGTTGTAAGCCTTGTTGTAAGCCTTGTTGTAAGCCTTGTTGTAAGCCTTGTTGTAAGCCTTGTTGTATACCATCTTCCATCCAAGAAGTAACAATTTGCATAACTTGCTCCTTTTCTATAGGGATAATTTTATCAATTTCCTGGCGAAATATTTGTAACTCTTGAGCGTTTAGCTTTAAGTAAGTGTCCACAAACCCAGAAATAAGTTGCATTTTAGCACGATCAAGCTTGAGTGTGACGAGTAAACGCAAACATTCCAACTTAACTTTGGCACGTTCTTTTGGTTTTATTTGCATCTTTGACATCAATGCACTTGCTATTGCATTGGGCTTGTTTACAAAATCTCGCCAATTTAATTGATTTAACTGTATTACACGATAGTTAAATGATAGTACTGTAAAATCAGGAAATGCTACTTGATATGTATTACTCTCTGCTCTCTTTGGTTTATCATAAGAGAATACTGCTATTGGATAAATTGGTAGTTGATGTAAGTCTAATAGCATAGAGAAATAACGAAACATTCGACGATTAAATGTTCCTCTTGCCTCTGATTGATTTTCTAAATGGATAAGGAAAAATGCTTCTTTTCCCAAAAACTTAGCTTTAGCTACTAAGTCTAATTCTCTACGTTCTCCTGAAGCTATATCGCTAAATATCTCTTTATCCAAAAAGACAATTGAATCTTTGTCTAAATAATTTAGCACTTCAGGGAAAAACAATTCTAAAAACTCTAGAAAGAATACTTGTATTAATTGCTTGAATAACTTGTCGTGATCAGTTCGATTCATCGCTTTATCCTTAAAAACCGAGCTTAAGCTTGAGATTTTCTTTAGCATAATTTAAGTGTATTATAGTGCAAATATAAATGTGATTCTATAGTTAAATGCTTGAAAAATGATATATTAGGCATAGTTATTTTTTTTAGCATCCCTCTTCTAACCATATCGCTCAACACTCCAACTTGCTTACTGATAACTATTCTGATCAGAACACATACTTACTTTATCGTGGTATTTTATGGTAATATCGGGTTGCAAATTAATCATCTTTCTACTTATTATTACTGTAAAAATAGTATGACTACCCCATTACAAGATTGGCAAGAAAAGAAGCTTTATTTAGAAAAACAACTAGTTATTATTGCTGACCCTAGCCAAAAATTTGCCTTGCGTAAACAAATTGAAGAATGTGAGCAAGAGATTGCTAGACTATATCGTGGACGTGATCGTGATTTGCAAAAGAGGTTACCCAAGATTGATTTCAAAAAAGCTGCTGAAATCATTAATAATTTTATAAATCAAGACATAGAAGATGGAAATGCTGCTTTCTTTCTAATACAAAATACTAGTGATAGAGCAGGCGAAAAATGTATTGCACGAATTAAAAATATACTGGAAGAAGATACTACAAATCTTGAGTCTTTTCCGATTAGATCCTCAGCGATCAAAGCAAACAAAAAAGATTTATTAAATCGGCTAGGAGAATACTTTGGGGTTAAACAAGACTCAAACGATTTAGTTTCCTATGCTCAAGCTATTATAGAAAACATTTGTCAACACGCAAAAGGCTCAGGAGATGGTGCTATTATTTTTATTGAGTTACACGATTGGGATTATCTAGAGAATAAAGAGGAAGTTTTACCTTGGTTTCTAGCTAATTTTTGGCAACCTCTTCTACAACAATTTCCTATCAAGCTTGAAGGCTATAGTAAAGTTCGCTTTGTAATTATTGTAACGGCTGAAGGTGATATCTTAACTCCTTGCCCTTCATTAAATGATTATTGTATTAAGGATTGGAATTACTTTGATAAACATAAGGTTTTTGAGCTAGTACTACAACAGCATTGGACACAAAAGGAGATTGCAGACTGGTTAGCTAAGCATTCTGGTTATAATGATGAACAAAATTCAACCTCAACCATTGCTGAAAAAATTCACCGTGTAACAAAAGGAAGCCCAACAGAGATTTGCAACGCATTAATGAAAACATTTGATCCATCTTGGAAAGGTTAGCTATGAATAATGATTCTAAATATACTTTACCTGGTTATGAAAAGTTCTTAAAAAATAGGCATAAAAAGTCTCCAGCAGAACCAAAACCCTATATTG
>JAHFUF010000720.1 GCA_023265235.1 Blastocatellia bacterium | reverse complement strand
CTTTGAGTAACCTGCGAGCTTCCCCAGGATGGCACATATCTAATGCCTGTTTGTTGATGTCTAATACAAATACTTTATTCATAGTTAGTAAAACCTCACATTTCTGTGGTTAAGTTGGCCTCGACAATGTTATTTGCCAGCTATTCTACTAGGCACTACCCCTATACCCTTAGGCTTTTTAACCTAATAATTCTAGAGCTTGGGACTGGCTAGTATCCCAAGGTAGGTCTTTGAGCTTCTTCAAATAACGTAGCTCCTATGAGCTTAGTCATGGTCACACGGACTTGTTAGTTACCTACCCAACAAGCCCACGGCTTGAGCCATGGGTAAGTGACGGGCAACCCTTAAAATTTATTAGTTTGAGCGGCAGGTTGATCAGAATTTGGTAGACATAATGTACAACCAAATACTGGAGTATTTTCTATAGTTACTGTATCATTATTAATTATCCTAGTAATAGTACTACGGCCAAGATTATCACCTGAATGACCACGCGCAATGGTAATACCACCATTAAATAACAATTTGCCTTTAGAATTATATACAAGAGTTTGACCAGATGTAAATACTTGAAATTTATTAGCTTCTTCACCAGCTAGGTCTAAAACTACTTTAGCCTCAGGAATATTTTTAGCACTCTCCCAAATATCTGTTTGTTGCCACTCATCAGGAAAGTCTTTTGGTTTAGTAAACAAAACATAAACCTGTGCTTTATTTTGAGTTTGTGTCATTAGTAAAGCCAATTCCCCCATAGTTGCTCTGGTACAAGGGCATTTTGGGTGAGCAAATAAAACTATTGTAGGGCGATCTTTAGCTAAAGCAAGTCTAGTATTTTGCGGCCAAAATGGAGACACAGTAGCTATTTGCTCTGGCTTATTAGCATAACTAGTTAGTATATACATACCATAGCCAATTGCTAAGAGCCAGAGTAGAAAAAAAAACTTTACTTTTTTGTCTTGAAAAATAATTTTTTTCTTCATTTTAATTAAAAAACCCTTTGGCGTTCACTTCGTTTTTGGAACAGACTAACTCGGGTTGCTTGGCAATAAACATGCACATTTCCTTCAACAATTTCTAACGAACATAATATCTCACTGGAAAGCCATTCAGACTTCAACCCTTTAGAAATACTTAATACCTTAACTCGAAATTGATCTTCTGATGGCATATTGTCTGGGGCTTTGTACGAAGAGCAAACTTCAACAAACTTTTCATATAAAATTGCCAGTTCCCTACCAGCTATGATGTCATTATTAAACTTACGAGACATTACTAGTTGGTTTTTTGGAAGATTAACATTACTAATACTTGGACTAGGTAATGATACTTTAGCTGCTACAGGAGAGCTAAACATCTCTTTGTTAGGAGATTGAGTAGTACTATGTTGAGTAATGGTAAAAGGTTTAATAGATGGTATTGCTAGTGGAGGAGGAAGTGCTGGTATTGGAAAAAATTGTTTTACTAATGAAGGGGTTATTTTACTTTGCCGATCAGGGGTATTTGAGCCATCAACTTCCATCTCATCCATTATGGTGTCAAACCCAAAGTCAGATTCAGATTCAGATTCAGTTTCAGGTGATGGCCATTTATTTGCTAACTCTGAATTTAAAATACTAGAGACTGTTGGCAAAGAAATCTCATTAGCTTTAGGAGCATACAAAGTAGGAATAGGTAAATCAGACTCAGATTGTATTCCTAGTACTATTTCATTGGGTAGAGAGTCAGCTGATAATGTAGTACTAGGTAAAGTTTCCATTATTGCTGGTCTTGCTAGTGCTGGAGTATTAAAATTTCTTTCGCCAAAAACAAATTCATCAGGAACATATTCAATTGGAGAAGCTTCAAAGTTAACAGGGATATCTACTGCGTCTATTGGAGAGGTTGTTCCTAGTAGTAGGTCTCCTAGAGTTTTTTCTACAGGGTTAAAAAGAAAATCAGTGTCACTTTTATCCTCAATATTAGCTAAAGCAGGTGTTGAAAAAGGGCTTACAGGATGCTGGCCACTTATTCTAAGTGGTGGTTGGGTTAGAGGAGAAAACCCATCAGGCGGAGGAAGGATTTGGTTCTCACCTGTTAGCCTTGTTGATGGGGGAGGGAATGGGTTTTGTGACGCAAATAAAGGTTTATTAGGAACAGATAAATCCATAGTTGAACTAGTAGCAATATTGGGTTCGCTAGCAAAACCTAAAGTCGATTTGTTAATAATAGGATCTAATGTTTGGTTATTTATTATATCTTGAGTAATGTGCTCATCTATTACTAAGTCATTTATTACTAAGTCATTAAGTTCATTAAGGTCTAAACTTACATCTATTAGTTTATTTGGGCTAAAGGCTACTGGAAGGCTGGTTATAGGGACTTCTGTTGAAGGTAGGTCTGTATCAACTAATTTTTCATCCTCAATATTAGTAAACTGTTGAAATGCTTCTGATTGTTGAGAATCTTGAAGATCTTGAAAATCTTGAAAACTTTGAAGATCTTGAGGTTTTTGTAGTTGTTGAAAACCTTGAGGTTCTTGAAATTCTTCTGATTGCATATAGGTAAGCTCTCGTAGGTCAGTAGTTTCTGCTATGCTAGGCAATTGATTGATAACTTCTGGTATTATTATTTCTGATTCTGTAACAGCACTAGCCATATCATTTAGAGACATACCTTCATCAGTATACTCTGGTGAATTTGCTGCTTTACCTATATTGAGCGCGTCAGAGACTAGTTCTTTGGTTTGTCGCTCAATAATATTATTTTCAGTATTAATATTGTTTTCAGCATCAGATTGCGGTTGAGTAGTTTCAAGAGCAATTTCAGAAATGACTTCAGGTAATGAGGTTTTGGTAGCAAATTTATTGACTAAAAGTGATGCTGGAATTTTAGACTCTTCGTCTGGAAAAATTACTGCTTCAAACACTCCTGTAAATGGATCAAGGTAGATATCATCTGTATCAATTTCCCGTTCTGTCAGAGGAGGTTTAACAGGTTCTTGGGGTTTTTGCGGTTCTATATTGGCGGCTGTTTTACTTCTAAGCCTTCTGGTAGAGGTATTACTACGGCAGGTAATTTTGTGGTAATTTTGTTGATTTCCGATATAGTAGCAAATTTCTTTGGTTGTTCTTTTGATGATTCTATTGCAT
>JAHFUF010000719.1 GCA_023265235.1 Blastocatellia bacterium | reverse complement strand
AAAACAACTGAGAAAACAACTGAGAAAACGAGTGAGAAAATAACTGAAACCTTAGAAACATTAGCTAATAACTGGCAAAAGAAGCTAGCTTATTTCTATCAAGAATTAATGCTGATGATACCAACTATAGAGCTTAAGAACCTGTTTTTGAAGGCAAACCTATTAAGAATAGGCTTTCTTGTAGCAATGTTGATGACCTTGCCTCAAATGTGTACCGCTCAACAGCCAACACCAACACCAGCACCCGCAGGAGGCTCACTTTCTGTAACAAGCGTAGCCAAAAACGCTTTCACTACAATTTATGATGACTGGCGACTACCTGTATGCGCCTTACTGTTTTTCGTAGCGATATTTTTCTACTTCCAAGGGGGCGAGCAAGGGTTAGTGCGTGCAATAGGAGTTGTGGTTGGAATGGTTGTTTGGGCTTTAGTCCCGTACTTTAGGGACACTGTATTTAGTTGGTTTGGCCAAAAGCTTAATTAGCTTAATTAGCTTATGAACTTATGAACTTATGAACTTATGAACTTATGAACTTATGAGCCTATTAGCTCTCTAGCATTAAAACAACAAGGACTAAGTAATATTATGTTTAACCAACTTACACCTTCTGACACAGCTTTAGCCATTAGTAGCGGGATCACTATTTACCAAGTCTATCAATTCCTTGGCTATGGTGGCACTGAGCTAAGTTTTCATATAGCCATACTGATTATTACTTTTACTTTAATGCTTTGTAGTCTTAAGCGTAACCAAGAACATTACCAAGAAAATAAGCAAGGAAATTACCAAAGAGTTATCAGTGCTAGTCAGTGCTAGTTCAAACAAGTAACTAAATAGCTAAATAGCTAAATAGCTAAATAACTGAATAATTAACTTGATTAACTTAGCTTAATAAACTTAATAAAAACGAGTAGTGACAATGCAGAAGCCACAAACACAAATAGAGTCAGTCAAAGCCGATCAGGAACTAATGGCTTATCCAGTTTATAGAGCATTACATGAGGTTATCTACTTTATTAGATTTCTTTGGTTTAGGTTGACCGAAGTAGATGTTTTAGTATCTGCCGGAGTAGGGCTAAGCCTTTGGCTTGTGGTTCAGCAAACAGGCAATGGAAAAGCAATGGTGTTTGGTTTGTTTCAATTTGACCCTTGGGGATGGTTTGGAGCAATTGCTCTTACTGCTACTATCATCAGTATTTTTCATAAAATTAGACCAGAAGGGGATATTGATAAAGTAGTTAGAAATTGGTTTCAGAAGCATCAATTTGCTGCTACTGCTGCTGTTCCTGACAAACTCTGGAGTCCTTCTAGGCATTATAGATAGTAGGTCTTGTACTAATAATCAATAGCAATTACTAGTCAATAATAATTAGCTATATAGCTACATAGAAGCTACCAAATAGTATCTGATAAAGCTTAGCTACTGTTAATACTTGAAATAATAGTTTGATTTAATTTAATCCCAAAATCCCATAAAGAGAAAAATCAGATGGAAATCATCATTAGTCTTATACCAACAATAATAGCAATACTGCTAATAGCTGCTTTTCTACAATATGTAGGTTGGCTAGATACAATGATTGAGAAGATAGCAGATACAGCAATATGGGCTTTCAGATGGCTCTTTGATGTATCAGGCTCAATAGCATTACTACCAGAGAAGTTAGGCTATCGTGATTTTGTACAAAAACTAGATATAGTTGAGACTAAAAAGGGTTGGTTTTGGACAGGTGTTGAGATAATTCCTATTCCTAGTGATGGGTTAAGTAATACTGATCGTAATCGCCTAGGTGAGCTGTTTAATAACTTCTATACTACGCTACCAGCTAAAACCAGAATTCAAGTGATTTCTGTTGTTGATAATGATGCGACATTGGCTAGTAAGATATTTAATCGCATAACTAAAGCAAATAAGTATCATGTTTTAGCACCAGTAATACTTAGTAGACGTAACTTTTTACTTAAAAAAGCACAATCAGGTGATGTTAAACGAGTTAGTACCTATGTGTTTTTTGGTCGTCAAGCTAGTCAAATAGTATTAAAGAAAGGGTTTTGGCGGAGTTTTGTTAGTTATGTGCAATCTATTTACCGGCCTGAAGTTTTTCTAGAGATAGAAAAAAGTGAGTTAAATAGAGTTAGGGCAGAGCTTTTAGCTATTCGTGAAGGTTTTAGCACTAACTATAAAGTGCCTTGGGGACAGTTAGAAGGTGTAGTTCGTCCATTAAAACCATCAGAGATATTTAAGCTTGCTTGGAGAAAGCTTAATCCTGAACTAGCTAAAAATCATTTTCCACCTATTTATGATGAAGAGGTCTTTTTTCCACGCATAGGTGATATTGTATTAAATGGTGTTATGTCTGCTAATAATAAAACAGTACCAGAAGTACCAGACCACCTAAAAGACGAGCCACTAAAAGTTCATAAGCGGCTATTCTCTGATAACCCTAGAGAATTACTTTGTCAGACATATGTTAAACACCAAGATGATTATTTTCTTTATGATGACACCTATGTAATGACATTAAGCATTAGCACTTTTCCTACTTCTGTTCATCCAGCAATGATTGAATGGGTATCACGTAGTAGAGAACTCTCTTTTCCTCTTGAGATTGCTACTCATTTTTTGACTGAAGATAGAGCAGATACACTTGATTTTCTTGCTAAGAAGCAAAAGAGTGCATGGAACGCTCTAAGGCGTGCCGGTAATAATCCTGATGAAGTTCAGAAGGTGCAAGCGGAGCAATATGCTGAGTTAATTAGAGTTATCACTAATGAGAATCAAGTAGCAGGTAAATTAGGTTTTGCTATTACGTTTTGGGCAAGCAGTAAGGTAGAGCTATATCGCCGCCGTGACCAAATCACTAACTTAGCCCGCCAGATGGAGGGCATGGTAGTTAGCCCAGAGCGTCATTGTGCTTTTGACTTGCACTTAACAACATTACCTTGTACGCCTCATGGTGCTGCTGATGCTCATTATGGAGACTTTAGAGAAAAAAGGGCTTTATCTACACTTGCTGCTGGATTAACTCCTTGGACAGGTGCGCCTAATGCTATTGCTAGAGGCATAGCACCTGAAAAATCTATTACTGTTTATCAACTTCGTAGTAAAGAACTATTTAACTTTGATAGTAGCCCT
>JAHFUF010000718.1 GCA_023265235.1 Blastocatellia bacterium | reverse complement strand
TTTTACTTCCTGAGTGTTAATTACACCAACAATCTCTATCATAGCTAAAAGCTCCATATCATCATCGCCTAAAAACCGCGACATTAACTTTTTCCAAGGATTAGTAATTATGCGTATTTTTTCTATGATTGGAACAACCAAATTAGCAGAAAGTAATTGGTGTTTGCTAGCTAGTAGTTGCATTGCTTGTAATTGCAATTGATGAAGAGCTTTTACATTCATAAAGCCAATATATTTACCTAGTGCAATATCTACTAAAAGCCTTAGAGATCTTTCAGAGCTAAACCTCCCAACTAAAGAAACAAGAGTTTTTAGGTAAGCAACTAATCGTTCTTTATCTTCTAATTCGCTATCAGAATATAGTTTTTCATCAAAAGCAGCTATTATATAAGGTAAAGCCTCATCAATAATTAAAGTCTCTAAAGCTGCTACAGTAGCATAACGTAATTGGATAAAAGGAGATTTTAAGTAAGCTCCTAGTAGGTTGATAGCTTGGCGTTGAGTATTTCTTTCTTGAGGAGGAACACGGCCAATTAATGAGATTAAGTTTCTTATTAATGGCCAAGTTTCATTGTTTGCTTCTAGCTGAGAAAGATACTTAATAATTTCTGGTATTGCAGTCTCTTTATGTGCTTCTATTAAAAGCATCCAAAACCTTTGTCTTTGCCTATCAGCTTCATAACCAAGGTAGGAGAGCAGTACATCTGGTGCAAGTTCATCAAAATGAGCAAGATAGATTCTTAAAGCTGATACAAGCTCAGGATTACTAGCCATTGCTCGCATATGGCCTTCATTTAATCCTGTTGCTGCCCTAAAACGACGTAAGCCATGACGAGTATATTCATCAAAACCATCTTGGTAATAAATTTGTTCAACTAGGTAAAGTAGCTGTGCGCCAAAAACACCTTGTTCAGCATTAAAAGTTATAATAGAAAGGTCTATTAAAGCTTCTAGATATGGCACTAAGTAAGATCTTTTCTGCATTAACTCAGTAAACATCCTGTGTAGCTCTGTTAGATAGCTATTTTGTTCTTGAACAGTGAGTTTTAACGCAGATCTACGTAATTGATTAACCAGGGCAGTAATAGATTCTGGTGACACTTCTTTGCTATAGGCTTCTTCCACTGGTTTACTAGCGACAAAATCTGTTTTGCTAACTAATTCAAAAATAGATTCATAACTAGGTAGATTATTTACACCTGTTGGAGAATAAGGGTTTACCTCATCTACTTTACTGTTTGAAGGGTAATTCCCCTGGGAATGACTAGGGCTAGTTTTAGTACTAGGAGTGGGGTCTATTTGAGAATAATTAGACATAGGATATTGGTTTGTTTGCTTAGCTTGATAGCCTTGATAGCCTTCAGGTGGTGGTAATGTTCCTGATGGGTAACTAGGAGGCGGTGCAGCAATAGGGTAGTTTGATATGTTATTGAGAGGTGGAAGACTTTCTTGAGCATAACTTGGACTTGGAGCTTGGGCTTCGACACGGCGAAATTGATAGCCCCAATCACTAGCTAAGCGTTCTCGCAATGATTTTAGTTTTTGCCGAAAAGCTTCTTTTTCTTCCCTAGGACAACTACGAACCAGTCCTTCAAAATAGGGCATATAAAACCGTGTAGGGTCAAAAGCAGTCAAAATTCGACTATGATCTGCGGCAGCAATTAATTCAATGCTACTTAGGTAATATTGATGAATAAGATAACCTTCAGCATGGGATTTTAATAAAGCCCAAGAAGCCACAGTTTCAGCTACATCTTTTGCAGCAAAGTAAACTGGAGGCTCAACACGTAACATCAGGTCAAGAGATTCTTGAACAAGAGATAAAGGGGCTGAACCTTCTAGATAAGTAATAAAACTGCGCTTAATATGTGTTAGTTCTGTTTCAGACAAGTTTTGGCTCATAACTTTTTACAAGCCGACCATTTTATTATTCAATATTAATTGGGTCATCGCCTCTAAGAATATCTGCTAGAGCAATGTCTGCATTTAATTCTTGCGTACTACGTTTTTCAAAAGCAAAACGTTTTTCGCCATCAACTTCAATTTGGACATTGCACCTCATATTAGGGTTTTCACGAATACCATCAAAACCTAATAAAATACAATTAAACCAAAGAGTATCGTAACTTCTACATTTTATGCAGATCATATCAGGCGAAGGAGCCGACGGTTTGTCTTGTTGGTGCATAAAAATCCTTAATTATTATTTTTGTGCTTAATTATCGCATATCTGACAAGACAAGCAAAAGAGAACTATAAAAAAATTATCTACTAAATTAACGTAGGTAGTTTCGTTAGAATTAATTACAACTTATTAACATTTATTATTTTATCCAAAAACAGAAAAATACTGCAAAAATTATGGTTAATTTTCTTCGTCTAAAAGAAGTTTTCTGATATTGTTATGCGTTGTCTACAGAAATTTTCGTATTCCCATAATTGTACTATCAAACTTAAGCTATTGACAGGAAACACAATCACTTCAACAACTTATAGGAGGAACTATGCAACTTGGATTCATCGGCCTAGGCAAAATGGGGGCCAATATGGTGCAACGCTTACTTAATGGTGAGCACAGGGTAGTAATATTTGATTTTAACAAAGCCGCAGTGGATGCATTAGTAGAAAAAGGTGCTACAGCAGCAGATTCTTTAGAAGATATGGTAGCAAAACTAGATCGTCCTTGTGCGATCTGGATCATGGTGCCTTCAGGTAATCCTGTAACTAACACAATTGCTAGCCTCAAACCGCTTTTAACCACAGGGGATATTCTTATTGATGGTGGCAACTCAAACTATAAAGACACACAAAATCGTGGTGCAGGTCTAAAAGAAAGTGGCATACAATATATGGATGTTGGTACTAGTGGTGGTATTTGGGGATTAAAATTAGGCTATTGTATGATGATTGGTGCAGAAACAGAGGTATTTCAACACTTAGAGCCTATATTTAAAACCTTAGCACCAGAAAATGGTTATATGCATGTTGGCCCACTTGGGGCAGGCCACTATTCTAAAATGATTCATAATGGTATTGAATATGGAATGATGGAAGCTTATGGTGAAGGCTTTGAAATTCTACGTGCTTCTGGGTTTCACTACGATCTAGGAAAATTATCTGCTCTTTGGATGAATGGT
>JAHFUF010000717.1 GCA_023265235.1 Blastocatellia bacterium | reverse complement strand
AGCTAAAAGCAGAAAAAAGACTTTCTTTTCCAGAAGCCGCCAAAATACTTTACCAAATGTGTGCTGCAGTAGAAGCAGCACATAAACGCAATATTGTTCATCGTGACCTAAAACCAGATAATGTTTTTCTGCAAATAGAAGATGGAAGAGAAATTGTTAAGGTTATTGATTTTGGTATTGCTAAAATTACCAATACTGGGACAAAAACTGTAGATGGTTTAACAGAAGCAGGAATGATTGTTGGAACGCCTTTCTATATGTCTCCTGAACAGTGTCAGTCTGATAACCTAGGCCCAGGGGCAGACCTCTATAGTATTGGTGTAATGCTATTTGAGATGATAACAGGCCAATTACCTTTTACAGGTGAATCACCGCTATCTATTGCATTAAAACATCTTAGTGAACCTGTTCCATCTCCTCGTAAATACTTGCCTGATATGCCAGAAGAAGTTGAAGCTGTAATTATGCGATCAATGGCAAAAAAACGTGAGGATAGACAAGCTAGCGTTTCACAACTAGCTAGAGAATTTGCTCAAGCTGTTGGTGCAAGTGGTACAGGCCCATTGCTGAGCGGTGATTATGACTCTTTGCTTGATTCTGAAACAGTAAGTGGAGTCTCAACCCTTGGAGGGGGCAGCCGTGAGACTACAGAAGTCGATGCTTCTGATATAAGTGGAGGTGGTTCTGCTACTACTGCAATGAACTCTGCTGGACGTAAGACTACAGAGATGGGTGGTAATAAGGCAAAAACCTCATCTGGGCAGGCTACAAAAGGACAAAATACCCCTTCTACTCATCAAGGCGGCACTCTAGCAATGGGACGAGAAAGCACTTCTGGCGGTACGATTGCAATGGGTAGTTCTAAACGTCCAATAGGTGATGATGGTCAAGAAATAGTTTCTACACCATCACGTACCCCAATTTATATCGGTGCAGCAGTAATTGTACTAGTAATAGCAATTATAGGAGTATGGAAATTTGCTGGAGACTCAGGCATTGTCACAAATACTCCTACACCTGTGGTAACAGCAACTACAGCCCCAGCTAAAGCAGACAAACCTGGAACAATGGTAGAAATAGCTGGAGGTACTTTTAGAATGGGGCGTGATGAAGGTAAAGACCAGTTTGGCAATGAAATTGAAACTCAAGAAACTCCTGCTCATCAAATTACAGTAAAACCATTTTATATTGGTAAATATGAAGTAACTAATCGTGAGTATGCAGAATTTTTACAAGCAGCGTCTTATAAAGCACCTCCAGGTTGGAACCCTGCTAATGAAGGAGCGGCAGATCAGCCTGTTACCAATGTTGATTGGACAGATGCAGATACTTACTCTAAATGGCTTGCTAAGAAAGAAAATAAACCTTATCGCTTACCTACAGAAGAAGAGTGGGAATTTGCTGCTCGTAGCGAAAAAAGTTTGCTCTATGCTTGGGGTGCTCTATGGGAGCCAAGTATTGCCAATACGAAAGATTTAACTGGTGGAGCAGGAACGCTACTACCAGTAATTAGCCAAGCATTAACCAAAGATACTAGTACTTTTGGGGTTATTGCTATGTCAGGCAACGTTTCAGAATGGACTTCATCCGATGCTACATTATATCCAGGAAACCCAAACGCTATAGAAAAAGGGCTTAAGATTGCTCGGGGCGGTAATTATGGAAATGCAAAAACTGCTTCTGCTGCTACTACAAGGCTATTAAACCCTGCTAATTTTAAGGATACACATTTTGGTTTTCGTGTTGCAATGGATAAAAATTAATTTGGAATTTTGTTAAGTGGGTAAAAAATATGAGAATAATTAAGCTGGTCTTTTCCATAATGTTAATTTTCTCGCTAGTAAACTTTACTGAGGCTGTTCCTAATACCAAAAAAGGTCAAGGGAAAAAAGTAGGTGCTTCTGGAACAGGAACAACAGATAAACCTAATGCTTCTAACAAAGATCCTAAAACAAAAGTAATTGGTGCAACAGGAGCAGGAAAAGTTGAAGATACAACCGTTACAAAAAATATCCTTACCCAACCACCGCCACCACCTCCTCCAAGCTTAAGTCGTATTGCTGTTGTTACTAATGCTCCTAATGCAGAAATATATATTAATAAGAAGCTCTATAAAGCAGACGCAGAAGGAATAGTTCCTCAACTTATTGACCTTAAACCAGGAGCAACAACGATTTTAGCCAAACATCCTGATTTTGACCAACAAACACTAGACCTAGTTTTAGAAAAAGGCAAAGCTAAAACACAAAAAATAGACCTTATTTCTAAATATGGAGATCTTAAACTAGGTGGAATGCCTACAGGCGCGCAAATCTTTGTTGATGGCGAAGAAAAGACTGCTCTGGCAAAGCGAGAGGGTGAAGAATTAACACTAACACGTATTGCTAGAGGTACAAGAAAGCTTAAAATCACCCACCCTGATTATATAACCCGTGAAGAAGATATAGAGATAAAAGCAGGTGAATTAATTGCTGATGCTAATGGAGTAGTACTTGCAACAGCAGATTTAACTGTAATTTCTACTCCAGGGGCAGAAATCTATGTTGATGCAGAGTCAAAAGGTAAGGTTTTACCAGTAGGAAAAATAGTAGTTAATGGTATTAAACCAGGTGAGCGTGAAATTAAAATAGTTAAAGATGGTTATGAGGAGAAAAAGCTAGTACAAAAACTAGCTATTGGGCCTGCGGATTTAACAGTAAAACTTATCCCTATTCCTAATACAGGAGAATTTTTTGAACCATTTAACAATGGTTTAGCTTCCTGGGATGCTCCTGCAGATTGGAAAGTAGACGAAAAAGCAAAACTTCATGTCCAAGGCGCGAGTAAACTAGGATCTCCTAAAGCAAAGGTTTTCCGTGATCTAGATGGTCAGTTTACTGTTAAAATGCTTAATGGTAAAGGATTAGCTTGGGCACTTAGGGTTACTGGAGGAGGAAAAAACTATTACTTATTTCATATTTCTGGCCCCAAAGGTAAAACTCCTAACATGATGCGTACTTATATTTGCCAAGATGGTAATTTGGATTTAACCAAGTTTGCTCAATCAATAAAAGTTAATATTGTAACTTTAAGCCAAGATTACTCTTACAGTCTAAGAATTGTGGCACGAGGTAATAAAATAGAAACTTTTATTAAACCT
>JAHFUF010000716.1 GCA_023265235.1 Blastocatellia bacterium | reverse complement strand
TTTTGCTATTATGCCTAGTAACTTTAATTGGCTCTGTTAGAGCCGAAGATCCAACAGAATCAAAAGCAATAGGCTTGATTAAAGCCTCTATAACAGCTTTAGGCGGACAAGCCTATCTATCAGTTAAAAGCGAAAAGTCACAAGGGCTAATAACTCCTTATAGGGAAATTACTCCTAGTAGCAACGATCTACAACCTGATAAGCTTGGAACACAGGTCTTTGTTGACTATATTTTGCTACCTAACAAAGAAAGAGTTGAATTTAAGGGGCAAGGTAGGCTTTTTATTCAAAGCAATGCTGGTAGTCATAATTGGATTTATGATTCTGATGCAGAACTCTTACGTGATCAAACGCAAGCACAAAAAGATAGGTTTTCTCGTACACTCCGTTATCAAGTAGATAAAATCTTGCGTGGTGGTTGGGCTGACCAAAATGTTGAAATTACTTATATTCCCCGCCAAGAACTTTGGCCATATCAATATGGTGAAGGCGTGCAACTTACTTATTCTGATGGCGAAGTAGCCGAACTCTTTTTTGATTTACAAACAAAATTGCCTATTGCCTTACGTTTCCCAAAAGATACTTATGAAGGTCAAAGAGTAAAAGCAGAAAACCGATTTTTCAAATACCTAGATATTAATGCGCTGAGAACCCCTTACGTAGTGGATTTGTTTGAGAATGGTCGTCAAGTCTTACGTATTAACTATGACAACCGAGAGTTTAATTTTCCTATTTCTGACAAGCTGTTTATTAAACCTACTAATATAAAAGCACTTAAATAAAATTAGATGGGTTTTAATATATCCATGTGAATTTGCTTTGTAATCTGTTGATTATAAAGAAGGGCGAACAGTTCGCTCCTACATTAATCAAAAATGGAATTTGCTTTGTAAAGTTAAATTGGAGAAAAATATGTCAACTCAAGTAATCACTCAAGATTGGAATTTAGCTAATCAAATAGCCGATTATATTTTGCTAGGAAAAGCTTTTGCCTATGTAGACAAAGAGGTTTTTGACCAACCTGGGCTTGCTTGGGTAAAACATTTTTTTAGTAAACCTGTTTTACACTCTCAAGTTCTTTCCTTACTTGGGCCAGAAGCATTAGTTTTGCCAGCCGTTTCACTCCAACCAATTAACATACCAAAACTTAGACTAGCCAGTATTACTAGTGATAAAGCACTTTATCGAGAGAAAAAAGATGATGTTCATTTATTATTACTTGATCCAATTAATCCTGATACTGACGCTGTGGTAGAAGTACGTGCTAATGCTGTGGAGTTTTCTCGACACTCAATACATTTTAACCCTGCTGGGGTTGCTACACTTTTGCTAAAAGATTTACCTACAGGTAACTATGAGGTTAAATTCCGTAATGCTCCTACAGAAGAACCTGCTTGCACTTTTACTGTTGCTGAGTATCGCCTTGCACCTTTGGTTGCAAGTTTAATTGACCGTCGGTTAGATGGGGATAAATTAACAGTAAAAATTCGCCTAGAAGCTTTTGGTGCCTCAATGAGTGGATCTGTTCAATTGGAATTAACAGATCAAGGTCGCCGTCTAGCTATTAACAAAGCTGAAGCGGTTGAAGGCATTCTAGAAACCATGTTTACTTTAACTGGTGAAGGCCCACATTCTATTAATGTTCAGCTAGTAAATGATCCTTCACGTACTGCTACTGTCCCAATTATTGGTAGCCGTGCTGCTGAGCGTAAACAAACTACATTTTCATTACTAGGTACAACTGTTCGTGGTTCACTAATGCCTAGTCAAGATAGTCGCCTAGTAAGAGGTATTTTTTTAGAAGAAGCAACACAATCAGCAACACCTTTTAGACTAGAAAAGGTTGACGCAACCCGCGCACGCTTAATTGCTAGCACTACAGTAGAACCTGCTTGTATTGTAGTTATTGATCATACTTTTCCTTCTGCTCGTAGTGGTGCAATTAATCCTAACATCGCCACTCATCCAGCAAACGAAGATGAAATCTATCGGTTTGGAGAAAAATTATTTAATGATGGCAAATATGCTCAAGCTCGTGTGATGTTTGAGGAAAAACGAGCGACATTAACTGCTCCTCACCCTAATTATGCCTACTATATTGCCTGTTGTTATGCTCGTGAAGGCGACCGTAAAAAGGCTGTTGCAGCACTGCGTTTAGCGATTGAAGATGGCTGGATAGATTTTGCTCATATAATAAATGATGATGACCTAGCCAATTTGCATGATTACCCTCCCTACGAAATGTTAAAAACTGGAGGAAGACAACAGTTTAATTTTGAAATACTTACCGCAGGAGAAGCAGTAGAATTTGATGTGCCTGCGCCAACTGCTATTTTAGCCATTGGTGCTTATATAGAAGGAAAACCTTGGGAAGGTTGGGCAGCAGTGGTAACACCTGTTGAGTTAGCTCCTAAAATTAAACTTCCTGAAATATGTAGGCCAAGTAGTGAAATAAAAATAGAAGTTGATCTAGGGAAAGACAAAGACGCATCAGTTTACTTGATTGTTAAGGACGCAAGGCTGCTTAGTAGCGACACTCCTACTAGTCGTTTAGCGGCGCAAATAAAGGATTTAGTGGAAAAAAGTTCTAGTAGACTAATGTTAGGTAATCCAGAAGATAAGTTACGCAACTATATTTCTCAGCCTATCCCCCCTCCTATGCCAACTATGATGAGGTCTATGTCTTTTGTACCAACAGGATCTCTACCACCTGTGCCGATGATGGCTATGCCTTCTCCTGGTTCTATGGAGCCAACCCTATCAATGCAAGAATCAGATGACTTGACAAATGTTGGAATGGCAAGGTCAATTCCTCGAGCTGCGGTTATGAAATCGGCTCTTCTTGGCGGTGAAAGACTAAAAAGCTCTATTCCCAAAAGTATAAGTAAAAGCGAAGATAAAGATTCTGAAAGTAGAGTGAGCAGTAACTCTAAGCCAACTACTGTGGAAGATCCAGAAGTACTTTTTGCAGACTTAATCGAAGTAAAAAATGGTGTAGGGGCTATGACCATACAATTAGGAGAAGCTTTTGCAGATTATATCGTAGAAGCTTTTGCCATTACAGGGCTTGATTGGGCTAGTGTTGAAACACGATTTAGAGCAGAAAAGGAAATCTTTGCTGTTTTAGATATTCCTTTGT
>JAHFUF010000118.1 GCA_023265235.1 Blastocatellia bacterium | reverse complement strand
TCCCAAAAGATGATAACTCAGATAACCCAGATAAACCAGATCCCACTAAAAGGATTAAAGTTTTGTTACCAGATGCCCGAAAACCAGAAGACTGCTATCCATATAAAGACGAACATCCAGAAAAATACACCATCAACAACCCTTTATTCCCTCATATTCCTTTACTTTCAATCCCAAAAGAATTACTAAATCCTTTACCTAAGGGAAAAAAACACTATAAATTTTTTATTGGAGATGAGTTTGTTTTCCCATTAAATGGACACGTAATAGATGTGCAAGAGACTAGCGATGAATTCACCAAAGCTAAGGATTTTGACGGATCTATCCCTGATTTAAAGAAATATGCTAAAGATAAGGATGGAAATCCAAGACAAATATGTGAAGACTTATTAAACCCTAATCTTATTAGGGAGCATAAAAAACTAAGTGCTTTATTAGAAATAAAAAACGGGATAATTAGTACCCCTAGTTCACAAGGCATAGATCCAAGACGTACTTCTGAGTATATAAAAACTGTATTTGATACTGATGATGAAAAGGATCCTAAAGAACCTGAAGCTCAAATGTTTGCCAATTGTGTTTGTTGGGATATTAACATCCCTGCTAATCTCCCTACAAATGACTCCAAAACGCAATCAATAGAGTCTTTAGAGCAAAGATATAAAACGGTTAAAGAGGCTAAAGGCTTAAGAAATCAAAATTCTGAAATCTTGAAAGATGAAGATACTGAAACTTTGCTATTATTTGAAGAACTATTCCGACTAGTAAAAAAGAACTCTCCTGAAGGAACTGAACCGACAAGCAACGAAACATCACCTAAATCAGACCATAAATATTATCCGTTTACAATAAAACTTAAAAAATCTGGTAAAAAAGATGGAGATCAAGATGTAGAGTTAGAACTTGATTTACAACTTAAACCCAAAATCGAGAAAGTAAAGGGAGTAGATACTGTAGTTGGCGCAATACCTGGCAATATTTTTATTACCAATATGCCACCAGAAGGGGTTAGTATGCACACTCCTTTTCAAAAATCAAGAGATTTAGATTTTGCTCTTACTCATGCTGTATTAGTAGAAAGGCTGGTTGAAGATAAGTTGATATTAGTAGAAAAGCTGGTTGAAGATAAGTTGATGTTACCTAGAAGGGTGCCTTCTCCTGATGAGCAAAATGATCAAGATCAAACGGTATCTCCTCTAGTTTGTAATATTGCTCGTTATTAAACTATCAGTAAATTTAAGTAGTCGACTAACTATAGCGAGGTATTATGAGCGATACTAATGACAATGGTAAGTGTTGGTCAAAAATAAAGCCACAAAGATGTAAAAATGTATGCTTAGCACAAAAGAAAGCATTACCTGTAGAAAATGCAACGTCTAGTAGAAATAACACAAGTTCGTCTAGAAACAATCCAAGACATCGACATGACGTAATTTATTCATTACCGCTCGATCTTGAAGATAGAGAAAGTATTCCTCGTCTAGATAGGGTGAAACGCCAGCATTCTAAAGATCCTGATTTTATACCTCAGGATCTTAGGAATTGTTTCTCTGTTTTATCAACTAATCAAGCAAAACCTCATGCTTCAGGCATCTTGATTGCTAATAATGCTATTTTGACAGTTCACCACTTTCGAAGATCAACCTTATATAGGAGTAGTCTTTGGAAAATAAGCAATGAAATTAATGCTAATACTAGAGTTTTGTTTAGCTGTAAACCTATTAGCCCGTTAAAAATAGCTAATGAAGATCTAGAAATTCTCATCCTTGACAACCCGATTATCAATATTGAACCTGCTCTATTTGCCTCTAAAACAGAAATAGAACAAGCAAAAACAGGTTTAATTGTTGGGTATGGCAATGATGAAAATGGAGTTAGTGGAGTTAAAAGAGAACGTAAAGTATCAATAGAACTTTGTTCTACTAATAGTAATTACATTCGTTATAACTGTAACAGCAAAAGGCATTTAATTGTTAAAGCACCTGGCGTACTTCAAACAGTCACTAATAGAATAGAAACTGATGGGATTAACCCAAGAGATAGTGGCTGCCCTCTTTATATCAATTGTAGAGGAACAATAAAACTTGCGGGGATCGCGGCTAGATCTCTAGATAACGGTGAAGCAGGTTTGTTTATTCGCGTTGATACTTATGTAAGAGAAATAAAAAACATTTTAGAAAAGTTCAAAGTCTAATCAGTTATATCAATAACAAGAAAATAATGAGACCTAATTGGGCGGAAATTAGACTAGATCGTGTCGCAAATAACTATAAAGCTATTAAACAGCTAGTTGGCGACTCAGTAAAAGTTATGGCTGTAATTAAGGCTGATGGCTATGGACACGGGGCTAGGGAGATTGCCAACTACTTGGAACAACAAACAATTACTCCTGATTGGCTAGGGGTTGTGCTTGTTGAAGAAGGTATACAACTACGTGAAGCAGGGGCTAAGTCTCCTATCCTTTGTTTAGCTGGGTTTTGGCAAGAAGATCAGGCTATGGATTGTATTAAGTATAACCTTGTGCCTACTATTTACCGCTTTGATATGCTGGAAACTCTCAGTAAAGCCGCTAGAGCCAACAATTGTGAGTGGAGGTTTCACCTAAAAATTGATACAGGAATGAGCCGTTTAGGTATCCTACCTGGTGAGTTATCAGACTTCGTTAAACTTTTGAAAAATTATCCTGAGTTAATACTTGATGGAGTGATGACACATCTTGCTTCAGCAGATGAGCTAGAAAAGGCTGAGTTTACAAATCGACAGATTAAAACTTTTCACGATTGTTTAAGTCAAATTAAAAATCACGGGCTAAACCCCACTTATCAACATATTTCTAACAGTGCTGGCACTTCTAGTTGGCTAGAAGCGCGTGGCAACTTGGTTCGGGCTGGTGGCTTGCTCTATGGCTTTACTGACACTATTGCTCCAAACGTAGTGATTAAAGTTGCTCCTGCACTATCTTTACACACTAGAATTATATTACTTAAGCGAGTACCTGCTGGAACAAGCCTAGGTTACTGTAATAGTTTTTTTACCAAGCGAGAAAGCTTAATAGCAACACTTCCAATAGGCTATGAAGACGGGCTAAGACGTAATTATTCTAATATTGGTAAAGTATTAATACGCGGCCAAGTTGCTTCAATTGTTGGACGAATCAGCATGGATTTAACGCTAATTGATGTTACTGATATTGTTGGTGTTCAATTAGGAGACGAAGTGGTTTTAATAGGTGAGTCTGGAGATAATTCTATTTCTGCTGAAAAAATGGCAGCAATGACTGGGACTATCTCCTATGAGCTTACTTGTGGCTTGTCTGATAGGGTGCCAAGAATTTATTTAACAGAAAAATAATTGTCAAAACTGGTTTTCTTGCTGCATAATCTGGATATTATGGAACAAGATACAAAACTCCCTATAATTAGCCATTTTAGTTTAATTGAAAAAGTATATTTTGTAATTGGTGTTATTTCCTTCCTAGTGCTGGCTAGAATGGCATTAGACCATAAACCCTTGAGTTGGGACATTCCTATTACTTGTAGCCTACAAGCATTTACTAGCTTAGAAACTTCTATGCGTATAATTTCACTACTAGGAGATAATTTTTATATTTCTTCTGGGATTGTCCTACTTTTTACAATTACGCTTTATTACCTAGGCCACAAATTAGAAGCGCGGATGCTTTTACTTATTACAGCAGTAGCACAAGTAGCCAATAGCATTATTAAGCTGATTATTGCTCGTCCTCGCCCTGCTGGAGAAATGTGTGTCCGAGTGTTGGTTAATGAAGACACCTTAAGCTTTCCTTCTGGACATGTTACACATTATGTTTGTTTATATGGGTTTTTATGCTTTTTGATTTATAAAAAAGTAACTAATCCCGTATTAAAATTAACGCTAATGATATTACCTATTTTATTAGTTATGTTGGTGGGTGTATCAAGAATTTACTTAGGAGCACATTGGAGTAGCGATGTAACAGCTGCTTATTTATCTGCAAGTATGTGGTTAATTTTTGTTAGTCGGCTTTATAACTATTTTTCTGGTAGAAAATAGGATTAATAAGGCTTATCTACCTCTTCTTCCTTTACTTGAGGATTTAGGCAAGGCATCTAGCTGAGCTTTTAGCCCTTTAATTTGACTCAATGCACTTTCAGCAAAATTGCGTGCGTCATTATCGCCAATATTTTTAGCAGCATATGTTGCAAGTTGTTCTTTATAGGCGCCTAAGGATTTTAATTTTGATGTTTTAGCAGTATCAGTATCTGGTAATTCTTTTTGTGCTCTTTCTAAAACTAATGTTACTTGCGCCAAAGCATATTTAACTAGTCCTGGTGTGTCTGCTGGTACAACAGGCTCTGGAGTAGTAGCGATTGTTGGAGTGGCTTTAGGCGTTGCTTTAGCCACTTTTGTTGCTACTGGGCTAGGTGTTGGGGCTGGAGTCTCAACAGGTTCTACAGGAGTTACTGTTGCTTCTGGTGTAGGACTATTACTTGCAGTAGATCCTGGATCGCCTTTACCAAAAAAAGTAAATATTACTACTACTACCGTTACAATCACTACTACCACTCCGCCTAAAGCAATTAAGAGTTTAGGGTTAAGTGGGCTTCCCTTTTTAACTGGAGGAGTAGTAACTTCTGAAAAAGCAATGGCACTAGCTGCACGAGGTGTAAAGGAGTCTTCCTCTTCAAAAGAAGCTTGTTTGCCACCAACTGTGGGTGGTGGTAATGAGGCTGGTGCTTTAGCTGATGGTGTAGGATTAGGTGATGGTGCCAAATCGGCTTTTGCTCCTGGCGTTGGTGGTGGTGGTAAACTAACAGGTTTGCTTGGTGCAGGAGATGGTGATGTTGAAAATAATGGTGCTTTCTTTACCTCTCCATCTTGTTTAATTGGTGGAGCAGAAAGACCTATGGGAGGTAAAGTATCTTTTAACCATTTTCCTTTGTCATCCTCTGTAGGAAACTGTGATGCAGCCAATGGAGGAGGCAAACTAATTGGTTTTGGTGGCAATGACAGTGGAGGTACAGATGCTTTTAGAGGTGGTGCAGTCATGGGAGGCATATCCGTTTTTTTAGGGCCAGGAGGTAAGACTAAGGCTGGCGGTAAAGGCTTAATAGGCTCTTTTGCTACATTATCAACCCTAGGTGGTAAAGAATTTGGCATACTTAAAGGCTGTGTTGATTTTACTGGAGGAGCGGTTTCTAGGTTTTGAGTTCCTTTACTTGGTGCTGGAGCAGAAAACAACGATGCCAAGACTTCTACGCCGGTTTTAGAGGATTTTGCGTCACCAGGCACAACCTCTGATTTAGCAGAAGGTGGTGGTATAGCTCCTGTGGCTCTTGTGACGGGAGGTGGAGCAAAATTAGGTGAAGTAGGCGGTTTGGTAGCAACTGGTGGAGCAAAAAGCGGTGACGCTAAACTTGGTTTGGCTGGGTCTGCTTTTGCACCAGGAGGTGGTGGAAACAAAGGAGGTGGTATTGTTGATGATGCCGCATTAGGAGGCGAAAACAAAGAATTTGCTAGCAATCCTGATTTATTTTCTTCCTTAGAAATAGAAGTAGATAAAGTGTTTTCTAAGATTATTGAATTAGACTCATCATCTAATTTTTTAGGAGGAGAAGAGGTCTTTTCCTTAAAAGCTTCTGGAAAGATTAACCCTGGCGAACTAAATTCTAAAAAGCTCTCTCCTTTGGATTCAGCCGGTTTAGAATTTGGTACTGATGCTGATGGAGGCGAAAACAAAGAGTTTTCTAAACTAGCTTCTGCTGGCTTTTGAGCCATTGGTGGTGCTATAGACGCTGGTTTAGGCGGTGTTGGTGAAAACAAAGAGTTCTCTAAAAAATCATCTGCTTTTGGCGCGTTTGGCGAACTAGCTTTAGGTTGTCTAGGGGTAGAAAATAAACCTAATGAGACGTTATGTAATGTGTCTAGCGGGCTAGTAGTATTTGTGCCAAATAGATTAAGTGGCGCTGAAGGCAATACTGCTGGTGGAGATATTGTTTTTGATGCTTCCCCATCTCCTGATAGCTTTGGTGAAACTGGTAAAGTAGTTGGTTTTGGTGGAGGAGCAAATAAATTATTAGATAATGGTGGTGTAGAAGGTGCACCTACTTCTGCTAAAGGATGCGGTGGTAATTTTGAAGCTTGTTGTCCTAATGGAGGAAAGTTAGGTAATGCTGGTTTTTGTCCACCTACTGGTGGTGGAGATGAAAATAAAGGTGGTGGTGAGACAGGTGCCGATGGTTGTTTAGCTTGTGACATTGGCGGTGGAGGAAGTGTTGGTGCTCCTGACATTGCTGATGGCATAGGTACTAATGGCTGTGTTATTAGTGCAGCTGGTGGTGGGAATTTTGGTGCGCTTGGTGCTGGTACACCTAAAATTGGTGGTGCAATTGGTACTGGTGGTTTAAGAGTTGAGCTTGGTGGTGGAGGTACTGGTGCTCCTGTCATTGGTGGTACTGGTGCTGATGGTTTTGTCGCTGGCACCCTTGGTGCAGATAATATTGGTGCTCCTGTCATTGGTGGTGCACCTGATATCGGTAATGGTATCGGTGCTGAGGGCTTAGCTGGTGGCACTGGTGGTGGAGGTAATTTTGGTGCGCTTATTATTGGTGGAGCAACTGACATTGGCGAGGGTGCTGAAACTGGTATTTTTGCTGGTAGAGACAGTCCATCAGACGATTTAGGTTTTTCTAATAGCGGTTTATTTTCTAACCCAGGCATTGGAGGATTTGTAAAAACAGGTTTTGCTGGTAAAGCTCCAAGGTCAGGTTTACTAGGCTTTTCTATTGGCAATTCTTCTATATTTGGTTTTGCTGCTTTTAACTCAGGGATTGGCACAAACTTAGGCACTATAGGAGTAAGCTTAGGTAAAATAGGCGAGGAAGATATTCGTGGTTCACTAACAGGAGTAGGAACAAATTCAATATTTATATAAGCTTCTGTTTCTGTCTTAGGCTCAGCAATAGGTTCTTTGCTTAAATCAAAAACAGGAGTTATTACTGGTAGATCTGTTTTTGTTTCAGCCTGACGAAAAGCAGTTCGCTCTGATGTGGTTAAATTCTTCTTGCTAGCAGAATTACTAGGATCTGTTGCTAGTAATGGTAGAGTAGCTGAGTTTTTTTCTTCGTTATTTTTGCTTGTAGAATCGCTAGTTAACGGAGTAGGTAATAGAGGCAGTTCTGCTTGAGATTTTATTTCTTTCGATAAAGCTTTATTAGGAATTGTAGGAATATGTTGTAGCCTAGACATAGTAGGAATCCCATCAAATAAAGCACTTTGAGTAACCGACATTGGATCAACAGCCTGTGGTTCTTCAACACGAAAACTCATAGTTTCGCTTTCCTCTAATGCTTCTCCAAAGTCTAGTGGCGTGACTATCTTAAAAGTAGAAGTAATGCTTAAATCTCGTTCTTCAAAACCTATTGATAGGTTTTTTCCTTCAAACCGGGCTAAAATAACAGTAATATTATCTTCACCACCTCGTTTATTAGCTAGGTCTACTAACTGACGGCAATTTTCTGCTAAATCTTGACTGCCATTAGCAATTTCTCGCATTTCTAGATCTTTTATTTTATTAGATAACCCATCTGAACACATTAGTAAAACATCACCATTAAGTAGATCGACACTAGTAACTTCAACATGAACTTTAGGTTGTGTACCTAAGGCTTGCAAAATGACATTACTTGGAACATCAGCTATTTCTAAGCCTGCTTTTTTAACAGCATTAGCCCAAGATTGATCCTCTGTTACTTGTTTAACTTGTCCACCTCTAACAATGTATGCTCTTGAGTCACCAACTTGAGCAATATAGACACTAGTACCATAAATAAAAGCGGCTGTAAGGGTTGCGCCCATTCCGCGTAGAGAATTGTCTGATTGAGCACAAGCCCAAATCTGGTCATTGGCTTGTTCTGTAGCACGTTTTAACCGATCATTAGGTGAGAGTACTGATTTAATAGTTTTCATCAATTCGGTACATACGGTTTGTACTGCCATAGCAGAGGCTACTTCGCCAGCAGCAGCACCGCCTAAACCATCAGAGACAATCATTAAGCTTCCTTGATTACCAAGTTGGTGAGCAGCTACTTCTGGCCCCAAACCAAGACGGCCACTAGAAAGATCTGCTACTAGAAAACTATCTTCATTGCCTTGCCGCTTCATACCAACATCGGTACGAGCATAGACATAAACAGTTATACCTTCTGGTAAAACTGAAGCACTCACTTCTTCCCCCCTTACAAAGTTGGTTTATTTCAATAAATTCAAAACCAATAAAGTTTTTATAATTCAAACCGGAAAAGCTGTTTTCCAATTAAAATAATATCACCTGCTTTAAGTTCAACTTCGCCATCAATACGCTTAAATGTTCCATTACGAGAATTTTCATCAACTAAAACAAAATGTTCTCCACGTCGAATAATGCGAGCGTGGCGACCTGACATATAACCATCGTGTGGAAAACGAATATCCCCATTATTACGACCAATAATGGTTTCATCTGTATCAAGTTTATAAATTTCACCATCTCCACCACCTTCTTGAATAAGCCTAAGCTTAGGAGTAACTCCTCTAGAAGAGGCTATGGCTGCTTGCTCTAAACCTGGTAAAGCTGAACCACAGGTAGCACAAAAACTACTACCAGGAGTATTAATACGACCACAACTAGGACAATTAATAACTGCATTATTACCTACAACACGCGATACAACCTCCATAGCAGGAACAGCTATTGGTTTTGGTGCTAAAACAGCGGGAGCAGCTATAGGTTGTTTATTAGGTGCCATTATTGGTGCTGGAGCTTGAGACATTGGTGGCATAGGTGCTATTGGTGCCATAGGTGACACTAATGGTGTGATGGGAGCAGATTGTGCGGCTGGTTTAGGAACCCCCATTTTGTGTAATTGGGAGCCACATTGCTGACAATAAGCCCAAGTAGCATCATTAACTGCTTTACAAGTTGGACAAAGAAGCTCTCCTGGCCCAGCAGAGTTTCCAGTTGGTGGTGAAACAATAGGCTTAGGGTTTAATGTCCCCATTGGAGGCATTCCCATACCTGGAGGATAAGGGCTTTTTGGAGCACTAGCCATTGGGTTAACAGGTTCTAGTGGAGTCGCGCACATACGACAAATTTTCGCACTTGGTTGATTCTCAGCTCCACACCTCGGGCAGATCATTTTTACAACTCCTTTTCAGTGCAATAGAAACGGGCTGAATTTATTAATATTCAGTATTTATTGTATATTAAGTAAGCCTGGTTATAACTTGTAAACTTAATCAGGCAAGCAAATCAAGCTAAATATATCACAGGCAAGTTATCAAACGCCATATTTTTAACATAGAGAAAAAGCAAAATCCTCAGCTAGTCTAAAGTATTAATCAAGGATTTCTTTACATCTATTTCATCCCTCTTTTTAGGCGTGGAAACTCGGCCATTTATGGCCGAGAGGAAACGCCATCTCCTCTCATAAAAGAATAAGAATAACCATCACAAGAAAATAAAAGCTTACAATACTTATGGTTAATACCTTGCATAGTAGTTTTCCCAAAGGTTATATTGAAAAAACCACTAGCCCTAACTGCAACTTTACCAGTGTAAGCACCTATTTTCTTGCCAGAAGTAACTAAAGCTTTGACCATATCTCCTGTTGCAAAGCCAAAGAACCTTTTTCCAGCTTTAGCTTTTGTACGAGGAAATCCAAACCTATTGATTAAACACATTTGCCTAGAACCATGTCCAGTAGCCTTTATTTGTAATGGGTTGACTTTGCTAATATCTAGCTTTACTGGAGTGCTACTACCTACATAAGCTGCGTCTATCCAATGTGCTTTTGCTAAGCCTTGTAAGGTGCGATTAAACTTAGTCAGTCCACCACTACCTGTTTCTACTCTAAAGCCCATTGTTTTTAGTCTGTTGTATAATGCCCATCTAGTTGTATTTACAGCAGCAGCATCTTTTAATGGAAGCCTTGCTTGTGCTTGTACTTGGGGATAACCAAATTCACTAGCTGTTTTACTACCTTTTTTCTGGTTACACTTTTCACAGGCTAAAGTTAGGTTTGTTACACTATTACTTCCACCTCTACTCCTTGGCACTATGTGCTCTATCTGTAAAGCAATATCTTTCTTACTACAATAAGCGCATTTACGCTGGAATTTTTCCAGTAAATATCCTCTGGTTTCGTAACCTGCTAAAGTTCCCTGCTGGTAAAGAACCCCATTAATTTCAGCATTTTGCATTAGCTGAGTAT
>JAHFUF010000715.1 GCA_023265235.1 Blastocatellia bacterium | reverse complement strand
CACGACGAAGCAGCTTAGGCAACTGTTCTAGTTGTCTCCAGCCCTTTTCATAAATATTAAGATAATCAATATAGGTATTATAACCGCTAAAAATTTCATCAGACCCTTCGCCTACTTGAACTACAGTAGTTCCGCTATCACGCGCTAGCTTAGAAACATAATAAAGTGGTACACAAACAGGATCAGCAATAGGCTCATCTTGATGAAAGATTAAATTTGGAAGGAAATCTACTACATCATCTGGCCCAATCATTATTTCATGGTGGTCAGTAGAAAATATCTGGGAAATTTGTCGAGCATATTCTAGCTCATTAAATCCATCTGCTTCATGAAATCCAACAGTAAATGTACGAACTTTGTCAGTCATTCGTGCCATTAGGGCTACATTGGCACTAGAATCAATTCCACCAGAGAGAAAAACGCCAAAAGGTACATCGCTCATCATACGTTTTTCTACTGCTTGAGTAAGCAGTAAGCGAATACGCTCAATACAAAATTCTTCACTATATTCTTCAGTAGGAGATGGGACAATAGCGTCCCAGTAGCGAGTTACTTTAACTCTCCCATTGCTTTCACATACCAGCATATGTCCAGCAGGAAGCTTTTCTATCCCACGAAATAGGGTTTGAGGGGCAGGAGTGGTAAGAAATGTTAGATAATGATATAGGGCTTCTTCATTAATATCACGCACTACCGCAGGGTGTGCTAGTAGGGCTTTGATTTCTGAAGCAAAAAGTATTTGCCCAGGGATTTGTATATAATAAAGAGGTTTTACACCTAAACGGTCACGTACTAAAACAAGTCTTTCCTCGTTGCTATCCCAAAGAGCAATGGCAAACATTCCCTCTAACGGTTGGACAAAATCCAGTCCACGTTCTTCATAGAGATGGACAAGAGTTTCTGTGTCAGTTTCAGAAAAGTAAATATGTCCTTTGTCAACTAGTTCTTTACGAAGCCTACGATGATTATAAATTTCTCCATTAAAGCTAATCCAAATAGTGTTATCTTCGTTAGGCATAGGCTGTTGGCCAGCCGCAGAAAGATCAATAATTGACAAACGACGATGACCAAGACCAATACGACCATCAGGTGAAATATAAACACCTGCATCATCTGGCCCACGGTGTGTCATACGGTCACGCATGTTTTCAATCAGACTTTCGGTGATTTCTGGATGTACCGATCCAAACTTAAAAATACCAACAATTCCACACATATTTTTACCCAAATTTTAGTTTGATAATTGCAGTTTATTAAACCTGCCAATGCTGAATCTGTTCAATCAAATCATCTATCCCAAAAAGGTCTTCTGTACCACAAGGAGCAATAAGAAAACGTCTTGTTTGTGGGGCAGGTGCTTTTAGATTATACACCACACCCCAAGATTTTGTCTTTTCTCCATAGCTTTTAGAAACAAACCTTTCCACTATTTCTACTGTTAGGCCTTGGGTATCAAGTGGCACTAGGGCTAGGGATAACTGATAGCTTTCATCAATAATCAATATTTTATTTTTTTCTAGGATTTCTACGTTTAGGTTTTCAGCAAAATTAAAAAAGAAGCTAAATAAATGTGTCCCGCTCCCTTTTAAGATGTCTGTAATTAACCAACAAGCTAAAACTTTATTAAATTGTATTTGTCGTTGATGAGTAATACTACCTGCTGTTAGCCGCTCATAACCATTATGTTCTGCATCTAGAAAATCATACTCAAGTGTAGTTGTCCATCGGTTAATTAGGGGTTTAGCTTGATTACCTAAAGTAAAAAGCTGCCCTTGGGTGATTTCATTTATTTCTACATTGTCTACCATTACTGTGTTATGAAAAGCTGTTGAGCGAAATAGGTTTCTTGCCTCAGAGTCAGATGTATAAACATAACTTCCTGGATCAACAAAAAAAGTTCTTTCACGATAAAAAAGTTCAAACCCTAACAAATCATTATGACCATGTGAGCCTTTTCCATTGATACCTATTTCTCCTAAGTCAACAATCATATATAAATCTTTATCGCGTAGTAAATAAACACCTGTGTTAGGGAAACTTGCTGATGAAGGTAATTCTGTTACTGGTAGGCTTTCTAGGGTTTCCCATCCAAAATAACCAAAAATCCAAACACTTTCTTCTGCTGCATGGCCTAACATCTTAAAATCCTCTTTTTGAAAGAGAATTGCTGAGATTGGTAAAAGGTAAGAATGATCACTTGTTGGGCGTTTTTGCCAAATAATTACCCTACCATTGTCACAGTCGCCAATCAAAGGTGCTTGACCATCAGGTTTAAGATAAGCACGAACATATTCAAACATTTTTTCTAACTTGTTCCAATAACGATCTTTAATTACTACCCTGTTTTCTTTACATAGTAAAAATGCATATAGAAAGATTTCTAGCACTAATGCATGGTAGCCTGTAGATGCTTCCCAATCAGCCCCATCAGGATAAACTTGTTTGTCCATTTCCTTAAAAAGTTCTGTTAAAGCAAAGTCAGCCCACTTTTTAGATTGCTTAAATTCAGGAAAAAGTAAACCAATAAAAAGTAGACCAAGTAAGTCTGATAGGTAATGGTTACTAGTGACCTGAAGAGAAAACTCTAGGTTGTTTTCAATATAATGTCCATGTGAGAGTAGCAATTTAAGTAAGGTCAATAGCGTTTCTGAATCAAAATTATTTGATGAGCGAAAAAAATAAAAAGCTAAACATAAACTAACTACCCTTAAAGCTACCTCCATAGCACACAACCAATGGATACCTATTTCTACTGGGTTTTTATCAGCAAAAGAAAGTAGTTGATTACGAAACTCTATTACATATTTTTCATCTTTGGTTAAATGATAAGCTTGTCCTAGGGTAACAAAATGTTGCAACCTAGCTAGTTCCCAAAGGGTTTTAATATCAGTGTTTGGTTTACTAGTTGTTATGGTAATTTTGCTATAGTGAACTAGTGGCCAATGGTAGTTTGTTGTAGGGTCATAATGCCAATCGATTTCTTTTTTATATTGCAGTTCTTTACCTAGAAAAACAAACCTATGCTCACAAATATCATTAGCTTGACTAATTATTGCACGTTCAGATTCAGGGAAATTATCTTGGTAAAGTTTAGAAGTATCCAAAAAGTTACTTAGGCCAGGATAGGTTTTTATATTTGATCTATT